>DAOUEJ010000001.1:0-12335 GCA_034430615.1 Anaerolineales bacterium
TTTGGGTCTCAACATTGTGGTTGGTTTCGCAGGTCTGCTCGACCTGGGGTATGTGGCTTTCTTCGCCATCGGGGCGTACTCGATGGCGATCCTGACAACCGGTGGTTTGCTGGGGATCGGGAATTTTACGTTCTGGACCGCCCTCCCCTTCTCAGTCTTCATGGCGGCTGTCGCAGGGATCATCCTGGGCGTTCCGGTGCTGCGCATGCGTGGGGATTACCTGGCCATTGTCACGCTCGGATTCGGAGAGATCATCCGCATCTTGGCGCTCTCCGACCTGCTCAAACCGTATATTGGTGGCGCACAGGGTGTTCTTCAAATACCCAAGCCACCTTTTTTCGGCACTGCTCTTATCCAACCTGGCCAGTTCTACTACATCGTACTTGCTGGCTGCCTGCTCGCGTGGTTTGTATCGTCTCGCTTGAGCGACTCGCGTCTCGGGCGACAGTGGATGGCGCTGCGTGAGGATGAGGATGTGGCCGAAGCGATGGGCATCCGGCTCGTGGCAACGAAGTTGCTCGCCTTCGGGTTCGGCGCTGCTTTCTCCGGCCTGGCGGGAGCTCTTTTCGCCAGCAAGCTCACCTCCATCTTCCCGCACAGTTTCAAGCTTGAAATCTCGATCAACGTCCTTTCCTTGATCATCATCGGTGGCATGGGGTCACTCCCGGGCGTTGTAGTCGGGGCTTTTATCCTCGTCGGCCTCCCTGAACTGCTGCGTGAATTCGCGGAGTTCCGGCTGCTCATGTACGGGGCGTTACTGGTTGTGATGATGCTGGCCAAGCCCGAAGGCTTCATTCCCTCCGCAATCCGGCAACGCGAACTCCATGCGGATAAGGAGATCGAAGGCGAGATCCAGAGCAAAGTCGCGGAATTAGGAGAATAAGCCAATGACCGAGACCCATGACTTCATCCTCCATTCCAGGGGAGTTACAAAACTGTTCGGAGGCCTCGTCGCGGTCAGTGAATTTGACTTCAACGTCCCGCGTGGTTCGATCGTAAGTATCATCGGACCCAACGGCGCCGGTAAAACAACCTACTTTAATTGCGTCACAGGTTTTTATGGTATCGATGAGGGCGAGATCACTTTCGAAGGAGAGCGGATCGAGACTTACTCTCCTGACCATATCGCTCATCTTCACCTTACACGCACTTACCAGAATATCCGTTTGTTCGCAAACATGACCGCGATCGAAAACCTGCTGGTTGGGATGGAGCCCGAACTCCACACACACTGGTACGGCGCAGTACTGGGAACGCCGGGGACACGGGCTGAGGAGAAGCAGGCTCTCGATGAAGCGCGCGAGCTCCTCCATTTTGTCGGGCTGGCCGGCAAGGGTGATTTGCTCGCCAAGAACTTGCCCTACGGCGACCAGCGCCGGCTCGAAATCGGACGGGCTTTAGCGAACAAGCCTCGACTGCTGCTGCTGGATGAGCCTACTGCCGGGATGAACCCGAACGAATCAGCAGAGACGATGCATTTCATCCGCCGGCTGCGGGATGAGCTCGGTATCACAATCCTGCTGATTGAACACGATATGCGTGTGGTCATGGGCATATCCGAGCGGGTTACGGTTCTTGATTACGGGATTAAGATCGCCGAGGGATCCCCTAACGAAATCCAAAAAAATACCAAAGTCATCGAAGCCTACCTTGGCCGTGGCGCTGCAACGGGTTTGCAACCCGCCGCAGGCGCAGGTTAATGAGGAGTGGCCGGCATGCCAATGCTTGAACTGAGAGACGTCCACGCTTACTACGGCAATATCCATGCGCTTAAGGGTATTTCACTCCAGGTTGAGCAGGGTGAGATCGTCACCTTGATCGGCGCCAACGGTGCCGGGAAATCGACGACGCTAAAGACGATCAGCGGGTTGTTGAAACCACGGGCTGGCGATATACACCTTGACGGTGAGGATCTGGAAACTTATCCCGCACACGAAATTGTTTGCAAAGGGGTTTCACTCATCCCGGAGGGCCGCGGCATCTTTGCAAAGCTGACCGTCAACGAGAATCTGGACATGGGTGCTTTCCAGCGTACGGATAAGGATGGGATCGAACATGACCGGGCACGCGTCTTCAAGCTGTTCCACCGGCTGGAGGAGCGGAAAAATCAAGTCGCGGGCACCTTGAGCGGTGGTGAACAGCAGATGCTCGCAACTGGCCGGGCGTTGATGGCCCGCCCACGGCTTCTCCTTATGGACGAACCGTCGATGGGTCTGGCACCCGTCCTTGTGGAGAGCGTTTTCGATACGATAGTGGAAATTAACAAGGAAGGGACGACAATCCTGCTGGTCGAGCAGAACGCGCACATGGCCTTGCAAGTTGCTCAAAGAGGCTATGTGCTCCAAACCGGGGAGATCGTCCTCTCCGACACTGCCGAGGGTCTCCGCGTTAATCCGATGGTGCAGAAAGCTTACTTGGGCATTCAGTAGCCAGGTCGACGGTAACCTAGGTATGAAGAAGAACCCGTGCGTGGCACGGGTTCTTCTTTTTTATGAGGTCCCCGCTGCAACCCAGCTCAAGCGTGCTGGTGTACAATGTTTTTTTCAGATCAAGGGACAGTTGATGGAAATACGAATTCTTACTGCGTACGATATCCGTCGGGCTTTGCCCATGAAGCGGGCGATCGAAGCGATGAAGCTCGCCTACATACAGCTCTCTGCTGGAAATGCGGATGTACCACTCCGAATGCGCATCAGCCTTCCCTCCGTCGATGGTATCGCGCTCTTTATGCCAGCTTTCCTGAAAGAAAGCCGGCACTTGGGTATGAAGTTTGTCTCGGTCTTTCCCCATAATCCCGATCTGGACTTGCCCACCATCCACGCGTTGGTCCTTGCGATCGAGGTTGAAACAGGACGCCCACTGGCGATCCTGGAAGGGGCCTCATTGACGGCTATACGCACAGGTGCTGGCTCCGGCGCCGCGACCGATGTGCTCGCCCGAAAGGACGCAAACCGGGTCGCAATCTTCGGCAGCGGGGTTCAGGCACGGACACAACTGGAAGCTGTCTGTACGGTCCGGAGCATCGAACACGCCTTCATCTACAGCCTCGATCGGCCCACAGCGGAAAATCTCGTCCAAGAAATGGCGGGCGTCGGACCGATCCCCGCCGCCCTCGAGATCGCGCTCAATCCGCACCAGGCTGCATCGCAGGCCGATATAATCTGTGCGGCTACGACCTCCTTCACACCAGTATTTTCGGTCGACGATCTGAAACCGGGCGTGCACATCAACGCCATTGGATCCTTCACCCCCGAGATGCAGGAAATCGACCCACATGTCATCCAGCGCGCCCGTTTTGTTCTCGATTCGCGGCAGGCCGTCCTGGCTGAGAGCGGAGACGTGCTGATTCCCCTTGCAGAAGGGTTGATCTCCGAGGAGACAATCCATGCCGAACTGGGTGAGATCCTGGCCGGCAAAAAAACCGGGCGTGAAAACCCAGAACAGGTTACGCTATTCAAGTCCGTCGGGGTCGCGGTACAGGATACGATCGCTGCAGGCTGGGCCCTGGAGGGTGCCATCCAGGCAAACATGGGAACGGTGATCCAACTGTGAGCATCAAGGGTTGTGCAAGCAAGCGGCAAGGAAGGCCAGAATGACCCTACCCAGCACCGCTGACGTCGTCGTCGTCGGGGGCGGCGTCATGGGGGCGAGCACGGCCTATCATCTCCTGAAGGCAGGCGTGAAGGGTGTTCTGTTATTAGAAAAAGATCTCTACTTCGGGCAGGGTGCTACAGGCCGCTGCGCGGGGGGTGTTCGCTATCAATTTGCGACAGAAGTAAACGTTATGCTCTCGATCGCCAGCCTGGCGATGCTGGAGGCGTTCAAAGAAGAGACCGGGCAGGATCCACTTTATCGAAAGTGCGGCTACCTTTTTGTTCTAACGGGCACAGAGCAGGTTGAAACGTTCAAACGCAACATCGCCATGCAAAATGCGCTTGGGGTCGAAACGGCCTGGCTGGATGGCGAGCAAGTTCGCAACCGGGTGCCGCAGATGATCTTCCCGGATGCCCTCGGGGGGTCCTGGCACGCCAAGGATGGCCTAGCAGATCCAAACAGCGTCGTAATGGGCTATATCAAGCGTGCGCGTGAGCTCGGTGGGATCGCACTAAACGAGCAAGAGGTTGTAGGATTTGAGGTAAAGTCCGATCGCATCACGACCGTGATCACACCTGCTGGCTCGATCACCTGTGGGGCGGTTGTGAACGCCGCTGGCCCGTGGTTGGGCCGGGTAGCAGCGCTGGCCAGTGTTCAGGTACCACTGCAGGCTATTCGGCGACAGATGATCACAACCACACCACTCCCCGAACTTGCGCCTGATTTTCCCTTCGTGATCGATTTCGCACAGTCTCTCTACTTCCACCGTGAAGGGGAAGGCATCCTGACCGGGATGTCAAATATCGACGAGAAGCCCGGTTTTGACCAGTCGATTGACGCGGCCTGGGAGGTCAAAGCCATGGAAGCTGCTGCGCTGCGCCTCCCGCTTCTCGATTACGCCGGACGCGTCAGTGGCTGGGCTGGACTGTACGAGGTCACACCCGACGCTCACCCGATATTTGGCCCCACACCGCTTGCAAACTTGTGGTTGGTGGGAGGCTTCTCCGGACATGGCTTCATGCATGGTCCGATCTCCGGAAAGCTTCTTGCCGAGTTCATCGTCACCGGCCATGCGACCAGTGTCGATGTTTCGATGCTCGATTTAGCTCGATTCGAGGAAGGGCGACTCATCCATGAATACAATGTGGTCTAACTGATGGAAGCCGAGATTATCACCATCGGAACCGAAATTTTGCTCGGGCAAATCGTTGATACCAATACCCGGGCAATCGCACATCGCCTGCGTGACCTGGGCCTCGATATCTACCGCACGTCTACGGTAGGTGACAATATCACCCGGATCGCAGATGCCGTCGCCGAGAGCATGGGCCGGGCAGCTGCCGTGATCACGACCGGTGGGCTCGGTCCCACGGTGGATGATCCAACCCGGGAGGGGATCGCCCTGGCCCTCGGGGTAAAGACACGGTTTGAACCCGCATTATGGGCGCAAATCGAAGCTCGCTTTGCCAGCATGGGACGCACGCCGAGCGAGAATAATAAGCGCCAGGCGTATATACCTATCGGAGCCGTTCCGATCGAAAATCCTGTGGGAACCGCGCCTGCCTTTTACTATGAGACCAGCAAAAGCGTGGTAGTAGCATTGCCAGGTGTCCCGGTCGAGATGAACCACCTGCTCGAGAATGAAGTTCTTCCCTACTTAAAGGAACGGCTCCATTTAAGTGGAACGATCCTGACCAGGGTGATTCGAACGGCTGGTATCGGGGAATCAGCCCTCGATGACCAAATTTCTGACCTTGAAGAACTTTCGAATCCAACGGTTGGGCTCTCCGCCCACCCTGGACGTGTGGATATACGCATCACGGCTAAAGCAGCAAGCAAACATGAGGCAGAGGAGATGATCCGGGGGATCGAGACCACCCTTCAGCAGCGTCTTAGCAGCCATATCTACGGCTTTGACTCCGATACGCTTGAGAGTGCAATTGGGACGCTCCTCGCAGATCAGGGACTTATGCTCGCAGTTGTTGAGTATGGGACCGATGGAGCGCTTGCTACAGGACTGGTTAATCTACCGAGCAGCTTCGCAGGAGGCCAGATGCTCTCTGAACCCGGGGTTCCAAGCGACATGCGCGATCAGCTAAGATCACTTATGTCCGAGACGGGGGCTGGTGCAGGACTCGGCTTATCGATCGCTCAGACTGCGAGCGGTTGGCAGCTTGGCCTTCTGCGTATTCTGCCCTCCGGTGAAGCGCAGCGCGAGGATACATACGGGGGCGGCTTCCTCAATGAGAACGAGCGGGGTGTGAGTTTTTCGCTAGAGTTCTTGCGGCGTGGCCTTCTGAGGTTGTCATAGATCCTTCCGGTATCTTGACAGCTCCATGCCAGGAATCTATAATGCGCGTCATAGAACGCGGGCATGGCTCAGTGGTAGAGCGTCTGCTTCCCAAGCAGAATGTCGCGGGTTCGAATCCCGCTGCCCGCTCTTCCCCGCCCCCACCAGGGGCGGCTTTTTTTATAGCAAAGCTCGCGGGCGCGAAAGAGCACGGCGTTGCCGTGCCCCCATCAAATCCAATAATTATGACGTGATTTAGAGCTGCTTGAATACACCGCTTTCCCACCACCTGTCATACCACTGCTCGAACGAATCGACAAACGACTGAGATTCTGGATCCCATGTCTTCGACTGAAGTACGCGAATTACCTGAGGAAATCCCTGCAGCCAATTGCGGATAATTTCGGTTTCAGCGTAGCTCATCGTGTTTCGATAGAGTATTCGGCGCAAACTCCACCACATCTCGTGCTCATCCATACTGCCACCCCATCCCTTCGTCGAAGTGATCCACGAACCCTCAGCCGAGGTCGGGCCCATGCAGGTGCAGTGTCTTTCATCCGTCGCCAACCTGGCATGAAGACACTTGTCCATACCACTATACCCCAACCCCCGGTTGCGCTCAATACGCAGAGATGCGATCGACCGGAACATCAACTGAGCTCGACGCTCATTTCCTCCCTCAGGGGAACGGTGGATGGACCCACCGGCTTTCTTCGAGTTTTCGAAGTCGGCGAGCGCTGTCCGTTAGCATACATAGCAGCAGGAATTCTAAATGCGTAAGATGCGGTGCTAGATGGGCAAATTGACGCTGATGATCTGCGGCTTGCATCAGATCAAGCAACCCCTGCTCCAACCCAGGAGGTAGGCTTTCTTGCAGTCGGGCGAGACGCTGGATCTCGACGCGAATCGCATTCGCTTTTTCCACTCGCGGGTAGATGAAGAAATCATTCAAGCGGTTATGGTTCCACATGCAGCTATCCTATGTCATCAAGGCAGAGGTAGAAATCCCCTGATTGGGTGAACCACGCGGGTGATCTATCATCAAGCCTTGCTACGAACCCGCATAATACGTAAGGAACCTGTAAAGTCGGAAAACCAGTTCCGATGCTAGCATGTGAGTATGTCGGTCACAGTACGAGAGGAATTTCTTCATGCCTAAAATAAAAAAACACTCGAGTGAACTGGGACAAGGAATGCTCGAATATGGGCTGATCATCGTATTGGTAGCCATCCTGGTCATGGTTCTACTGCTCGTTCTTGGACCTGGCACCGGGAACATGTTCAGTAATGTAGCTGTAAACCTCTAGGATTCATCTCTCCTCCTCCTTTAGCGTCTGCCACGTCTTGCGACGTGGCAGACGCTTTTATGCAAGCGGTAAACTTCCAATCCTGGGATCCATAAAACTGTTAGGTTTCTGTAAGGTGATGAGCTTCGTCCGGCGTGCTACGCTAAGAATGCAAAGTGCCTACGAAGGGTGATGCCGGAGACAACAGTATTGGCCCAATGAAAGAGTGTCTAGAGCCCGTCGCCTAGGTGCGCCGGCCTGCGCTCACAAACTTGAAACCCTATCCTCCAGGTGTCAGCCACGGTTTGGCACTTTGCTCCTCCTCCAAAGAGCCCTCGGGTCTTCCGAGGGCTCTGCTGGCAAATCAATTCTGCGTTCGCTATAATGTCGGTGGTGCTCTGGAGGTAGTTTCAACGGGTAGAGGTAATGACCGAGAAGCAGCTGGAAATCCTTTACATCGAGGACAATCTCGATAATCGTGTCCTGGTGCAGCGGGTGCTGCAGGCTGAAGGATACGCCTTCTTGGGGGCCAGCAGTGCGTCTGAAGGGCTTGAGCTCGCATACAGACATCAGCCAGATCTCATCCTGGTCGATATCAACATGCCCGAGGTCGATGGTTTGAGCATGACCAAAGAGCTTAAATCCGATAAGAAATTCACCCATATCCCGGTAATTGCCATCACCGCAAACGTGATGCGCGGCGATAGGGAGAGAACCCTGGCAGCAGGATGCGATGGCTACATCCAGAAACCGATCGACATCGATCTGCTCCCCCGCCAGATCGTACGATTCTTGCATCGTTGATTCCTGATCATCAACAAGTCAATGGGAGGACCGCGACGTGTCTACCGAATCGAAGGAAGCCACCGTCCTGATTGTCGAGGACAATGTGTCGAACTTCGTCCTGATGGCACGCATGCTCGGGTTTATGGGGATCCGCTGCGAGTGGAAAACTTCGGGCTTCGAAGTGGTCGAGTATGCCGATACTCTCGAACACGTCGATCTGATCCTGATGGACATCCGGCTGCCTTACGAGGACGGCTACGAGGCCTTGCGAAAGCTGCGAGCTGAACAATCCCTCCGGGAGATCCCGGTTTTAGCCGTTACCGCATACGCAAGCGAGGAGCAGATGGAACGAGCTCGTAAGGCTGGGTTCGACGGCTTCATTGGCAAACCCCTCAATCCGGACCGTTTCCCGGGCCAAATTCGTAAAGCGCTCGACCGGCAGCCAGTCTGGGAGGTAGAGTAGCGGTGGAATATGAATTAACTCCCAATCCGGGTGAAATGCGCGACTATCGAGGTCGATTGGGCCGCAGGATGGCATTAATCCTGCTTCCCTTAACCGTCATTCCCCTTCTAGCCATGGGTATTGGCGCCTATCTCCGCTCCCGCAACCTCCTCGAGACACAAGCAACGAGCCAGATGATTTCTGCGGCTGAAGCACAAATCAACGTGCTCGAGGATTGGGCAAATGAGAGAGAACAGCGCCTGCAATTAGGCGCTCAACGGGCAACGCTGCGTGAAGCTGGGCAAACTTTGATAACTGCGCCGAGGTCATCAAGTCTCTATACCGAAGCGTCGGAAACCGCCCTTACCGAATTAAACGATCTGCGAACACGCCAGGGCCAGCTGCTTTTTTCTGGGCTTGCACTCGTACGCGTTCGTGATGGGACTGTTCTCGCCGCCACCAACCCCACTTGGGTTGGTGGTACGACTTCCGTCCTCGCTCTTTTTCCGACAGAATTCGACACTCTGAACACCCAACCGATCCATGCCGACCCACTCTTCTCACCCGAGAACCTGGCGATGGTACATGGCATCCCACTCCTGAATGACTCATCCAGATCACCGGAACTCCTCCTGCTGGGCATCAACAGCGGAACGAGACTCGGTGTCCTCCTCGAGCAAATGCAGATCTTCTGGGAGCAGCGCGGAGTTTACCGTGTTGAACGTGGCCGCACCTTCGTCCTACTCGCCCCGGATACGCTTATTCAGCTCGATCGCTATGCCACCTCTCCAGACACAATAACGGGAGAAACGAACCCGATCTTTCAACAAGCGCTCATCTCCACCTCCGGGACGGCCGAGTATACCGATGCTGAGGGCAACCTCGTTCTAGCAGCCTATGAGTGGATCCCACGCTGGAATATGGGTATCGTGGCTGAGCTTCCCCAGGCTGATATTTTTTCTGAGATCAACAGCCTGGCACCCTTCACCTTTGGATTGGTGGCAATCTCAATGGTTGTCACGGTTGCGGTCGTAGCCTTTGTGGCCACACGCCTTCTCCGCCCGCTCGGAACGCTGACCGAGCTTGCAGAACGGCTTTCCCGGGGTGACTGGACCTTCCGTGTTCCCGAAGAACGGGAGGACGAAATCGGTGCCCTGGCTTTTTCGCTGAACCGCATGGCGGATGACCTTAGTGATGTGTACCGTTCACTTGAAGAACGCGTGGAAGAACGCACGAAACAAGTTCGAACAGCAGCCGAAGTTGCCCGCGCGGTCATTTCGACTGCATCGCTCGATGACCTGCTCCGAAGGGCAGTTGAACTGATTCGAACTCAATTCGGGTATGACTTCGTGTCTATTTTCCTCCTTGAACAGGAAGGTGATTTCGCCGTGTTGAGTGAGGCTACAGGAGAAATTGGGAAGGCACTCAAGGCGGAGGGCTATTTGGTACCGGTTGGCTCACAATCTGTGATCGGATGGGTAACAGGGAACAATCAGCCGCGCGTGGTTAGCGAGGTCCAACCAGAAGATACAACCCGCCGTCGCGATCTCATGACTGATACCCGTTCCGAGCTCGCCCTCCCTCTTCAAACCAGCGGTCGGGTCCTTGGAGTCATGGACGTTCAGAGTCGACAGCAGGATGCATTCCGTCAGCAAGACGTTGAAGCATTGCAAACGCTCGCAGACCAACTTAGCGCAGCCATCCTGAACGCCCGCCTGGCGCAAATTTCAACCGTAGCCGCAGAGCGAGCCCGCCTCGTGAGCGAAATCACGTCCGAGCTTAGTGGACCACTTGAAATCGACGAAGTCCTTGAGCGGGCTGCCCGCGCTCTCCAGCGCGGCCTCGGCAGCCCGGAAGTCATGATTAAATTCAACACAGGCGATGGATTGCCCTATACACCTATCAGCGAGAGCGAGGCATGATGACCCAAACCCGTCTCGCTCTGCAAGACTGGTTCCATGCATCCAGCGCATGGTCAAGTATGTTTGTTACGGATGAGGTGCGGTGATGATGGATCGATTGCGAAACGCGCTTCGGCCTCCCTCAACAGATCCACAGACCGCACGTCAACAGATCCTATTGAACTGGATCTTGCTGGGATTAGGTGGGCTCGCACTCCTGATAGGCGTGGCTGCCGTTGTCCTTTGGATCATTGGCGCTATGCCGCCGATCGCTGCAGCAACCAGCCTTGGCTTGCTGCCGTTTTTCTTGCTTTCATACTGGCTCGGGCGCCGAGGGCTCATTCGGGTGGCTGGCTATATCCCGGTAATCCTGGTCTTCGCCCTCCTGACCACATCCATGCTGCTGATGGGGATCGGGCATGTTTCCACTGTAGGTCTGGCCCTGGTTGTGATGACTGCTAGCGTTGTGATCGGCCCTGGCGCAGGGTTCTTCATGGCCGTACTGAGTGTGGCAGCCTACATATTTGCCGGATGGGTAGCGACCACCAGCTTGATCACAGTCGCTTTCATGCCTCCCTCGATCGTCGCCATTGATGCAGTGATCCTTGGCGTATTCCTGACCTTGTTTCTGCTCATGAACATCCTATCGAATCGCGAAATGATACGCGCACTGGAAACCGAACAACAGCGAAGTGGGCAGTTGAGGGTCCAGAGCCGTGACCTGGAGGATCTTGTTGCCAGCCGCACACGGGGGCTGGAGCGCCGTGCAATCCAGCTACAAACGGCAAGTGACATCGCCAAAATGGCATCTGAAGCGATGGAACCTACGATCTTGATGGGCCAGGCGATCGAGATGATCCGAGCCCGGTTCGGTTTCTACCACGCCTCCATATTCATGATGGACGAGAGCGGTAACTGGGCACAGCTCACGGCAAGCACAGGTGATGCTGGCCGCAGTATGCTTACCCGCAAACACCGCCTCGCAGCAGGCAGTGCGAGCATCATTGGATGGGTTACGGCAAACCGACTCCCACGCATCGCACTCGATGTCGAGAAAGATCCATTCCATTTTAAAAATCCACTCCTACCTGAAACCCGGGCCGAGATGGCCGTTCCACTTCTCGTAGGAAAGCGACTGCTGGGCGCTCTCGATGTACAGAGCACCGAAGCTGATGCATTCGGGGAAGATGATGTTCGAACGCTGGAAGCGATCGCAAGTGAATTGGCCGTCGCGATCGACAGCTCCCGGGTCCAGCGTGAGATGCAGCAGCAGCTTGAACGAATCGAAAGCGCCTACCGTCAGCAGACACAGCAGGGGTGGCAGCGGCTGGCCCGCAGTCGGCGGGTACCGATCATCCACCTCGATGTTCATGGTGATCTTGTGCCACCCAACGAGGATGATTTCCCCCTCATCCGTGATGCTCAACTCCAGGGTAGCCGGGTCGTCAGTGACGATCAGCGGGAGATCGCTATCCCCATCCAGGTGCGCGGCGAGCTGATCGCGACCCTGGCTGCCAAGCGACCCCGCCTTGCAGAGGCGTGGAGCGAGGAAGAGATCGCACTGATCGAGGCTATCGCTGCCCAGTCTGCGCTCGCTCTTGAAAATGCACGGCAACGCTCCGAGGAGCAGCGCCGTGTAACCGAACTAGAAGCCATCAACCGCATCAGTCAGGCGGTCTCACAGATGCTGCGCCTGGATACCCTCTACCGGATCGTCCACCGGCAGATAAACCAGGTACTTGGTGAAACCGAAATGAGCATCGCCCTGTATGAAGCTGATCACGATCAGGTCCGTATCCCATATGACTCCGGCAGTACATCCAAAGCTGAAACCGCGCAGCCGCTCGGCGATGATCTCACCTCGGTAGTACTGCGCTCACGCCAGCCATTATTGCTGGCGGAAAATCTGGTTGAGCAAGCCGCTCAACTTGGTTTGGATAACCTGCAGGCTGAGGCCAAGTCATGGTTGGGTGTGCCGATGCTGCTGGGTGACCAGATCCTGGGCGTGATCATCGTCCATGACGATAGAGTTGAAA
>DAOUEJ010000002.1:0-3112 GCA_034430615.1 Anaerolineales bacterium
CGAATCCAGCCGGCACCGGAATTTGCTGCGCAGCGATCACGCGGTCATCCATCACGCCCGGCATGGTCATCAGCGGCAGGAAAGCCGCCTGGTTGTCGGATGAGGTGATGCTGGCCAGGTCGATCTTGGCCATCAGCTGCGCCGTGCCCTCGATAAAGACCATCGTCTTGTAGTAGGTTTCGACGTCAGCGGGAAGACCGGAGGCGTTATCCATAGCCTGGATGCCACCAAGGTCATCAAGTGATTCGGCCGCATCCGTCGCCGGTGCCGCCTGGAGAACCTCGGCTGTCGGTGTTAACTCTGCCTGGGAGGGTGATCCTCCGCAAGCGGTCATCAGCAGGAATAGGAGGATCACAATAACGGTCTTGTTCATAAGATTATTGCCTCACTCAGTTTAATCATGGTAGGCATAAGCAAGCATGCTCAGGTGGTGCTCATTTACCGGTACTTTTCAAGAGCCGAAGCTCCGTATAGTGGGTAACCCTCACACTGCCCTGCCCATTTGCATCTTCCTTATGCCACATTGCCAACTCGCCCGTGCTTGGCTGCAGATCCCAGTCAAGCCACCCGAGCTCCGATTCAAAGCCAGGGGTTGCCATCGAAATCGAGCCTCCCCACAAGTCCCCGCTCGTGCCTCCGGTGTTTGTGGCGCCACCCTTGGTAATATCGGTGCCTTCTTTGCATTCACCCGTGGCGGATTTTTGAAGTCCGGCCACCTCATAGGGCCAAAGCAGCCAATCTTCGAGGTCCCCGTTAGGCTGGTAGACAGGTTTTAACCGGACTACCGTGATTGCTGAACCTTTGAGCGTGTCCTGATTAAATTGGCACGTACCGCTGTTCTGGAACTCCTGATACGTGATGTCCCCTGCTCCGTACAGGAATGGTTCGCCTTCGTAACGCCATTGCAGAGGAAATTCAGCATAAACCACCATATGGACAGTCGATGGTGGATTCGTGATCTCGATCGAGACCGTGGAGGAGATCGTGAGCCGCACCTTGCAACTCTGGGTTGCATTGAGGGATTTGAGCAGATTCTCGCCGTCACCACCAAATTTCTTCTTGAAACGATCTGCGAATTCTTGATCGAAAGCATTCTTTGGTTTCATGAGACGCCGGACGAGTTCCTGAATTGCCGCAGCTTGTGGCGAAGGGCATTCCGTTGGTTCCAAGAACTTCTTGGCCACTGAGATAGCAGTGTCCCAAAGGTAATTTACAAAATCCACGGGCAATAACGCATAACCAGGGGTTGAATAAAACACACGGAAATCCGCAAGCCCGAAATCCAGGAACTCATTCATGTCACTTGCAGCTTTCATCGAATCCACAATTTGGAGTGCTTTTCTTCGTCGTGCTACATCCCGTTCTTGCTCAATCTTTTCTCTTTCTTCATCAGTCAGAGGCCCCCCACTAAGCTGGGATTGAGTGTCGTCCGCCTGTGATGCGGCGGCCTTTTGTGCAGCATTGTCATTCGGATTAGGAACGGAATGGTCAGAGGTTTGGCTATGAATCTCTCCCTCATTCGCCATACCAGCGCCAACGGTTTGTGCTCTTGTCACCATTACCATCAAATTCGACAGGACTTGACGTGTGGGGCTAGCGAGCTTTTCAGATCTCGTTGCTTGGTTGCGTGATAAGGGCGTATCTTCCTCCACGATGGGCGTCAGGTGAAACTCTTGTCCACCGAACTTATATGCAAACGCTACAGGGACAACCTCGGCTGAAGGGGGGTTGGGTGCTGGTCCCTCTTCTGGAAATTCAAATGTCAGCACGGCTGGCGCATCGAAGTAAACCCCCTCTGGCCGAATCTGTACTGCGCCAAAGTACCCCTCACTGAAGGGGTAACCTTCAATATCAGCTACAGGTGTCATGGTAAAGATCGTTGTGAAATCAAGTGCGTCCGGAGGGATCGTTAGGGTATAGGTGACACCGTTTCGTCCTGTAATCGAAAGCGTACCGCCTTCAGGTCCGATACGCTGAGTATCCGAAACCGGCTCGGGGCTCAGGCTCGATAGATCGAGATTCTCCGTATCCACCCCAGATAGGTCCAGCGTGGATGGATCGAAGGTCGAGGGATCGAAGGTCGAGGCGTCAAAACCGGGCAGATCAATCCCGATCGAGCTGTAATCGGGCTCTTCGAGTGTCGCGACAACGGTAACCGGGTTAGGAATTTCCTCGGGCGTTGTAACCGTAGCTTCCAGCGCCTTCCCTTCCTCGTCGCCCATCAAGGGCGACAGGCGGTAGTTGAGCTCCATGTTCGAAGGCGTGAGGAAATCCTCGTAGGTCGTCTGGCTGGCATCTACTTCCGCCAGCTGAAACCACTCGCTGTCAGCAAACTGGTTCTCCACCCGGTAGCCGGTCGCGCCTTCCACTGGATCCCAGGCCAGGTCGACGCTGATGGCCGACGTGGCCACGACGCTGAACGGGCCGGACGGCTCTGGCGACGACGGTTCGCTTTGAATGTTCTCCTGGCCCTGTCCGGTGACGGTGCTTGTATTTGATCCCCCACATGCCCCAAGCAGGAACACCACCGGTAAAAGCCCGACTAGTATTGGTAAACGAACATAGAACTTTCGTGTCTGTCGAATCCGGATGGACAACTTAACAGGATCCCACTTGGATGACATACTGCACACTCCTTTGGCTCGATCAGGGAGTGAAACCTGGCGCCGGCCAGAGGAACCAAGGACAGATTGCTCCGCAGTCGTAGAAGGCGCTCGAGCTTCACCCGGATGCATTTCTAGTGGGGGGGGCAGAGAGAGCTACCCGATGCCTCCCTCTGCCCCACTCAAAATTCACAATTTACTACCCAACATTCTGCATCCTCTTGCCAAATCCGTCTTACGGCAGGATGCCCACCACCTGGAACGTATCCAGGATGTGCTGTGCCACGTCAAAGTCGGCCGATGAGACCATCTGCACCTCGACCAGGATCAGGTAGGCGCCCGGGTCATCGATTGGCACGCCGGTCAACACAAGGTAGGAAGCGCCGCCGGGGCCGCCGCAGTTTACGAACAGGTCGTACTTGCCGCGGTAGAGCGCATCGCTGTAGTCGTAGCGATCGTCGAGCTTGCACGAGCCGGTAAAGTTCGGGCGAATCAGGTCCAGCAGCTGC
>DAOUEJ010000003.1:0-13945 GCA_034430615.1 Anaerolineales bacterium
CCCATCCAAAGGCATTCATCACATTGTTCAATTGGGCAAGCAAAGACACAATGAAGGCAATGCTATAGCAAATCAGAAAAGCCAGGACGATAGCCCGTCGAGCATCCGAGTCGGCAAAATTTCTAGCGAACCAAGCCAATAAGCCAATCCCGATGAGCCAAGTGCCGCCATACTGCATCATAAGCGCACCCGCAGGGTTGAGTGTTGATCCAAAAAGGCTTACAAGGATATGTGGAGCCAAAACAGAACCAATTCCAAAAAGGATCGTGGCAATGGCGTTGAAGATAAATAGACTTTTGAGTTTCATGAGATTATCTCCTTATCGCGCTAGAGTTCAGTATTGGCGTATCTTTTCGATGTTAACATTTATCGGAGCCGCGCCGATTTCTCCCATTAACCTAAAAATGGTATTGAAACTCATTCCAAGGACTACATGGCGATATTTTTCATCGCGGAAATATGCATCCAGATCGTCAACTCGACCATGATCTTCGATCATCATGCTCTGATCGAATTGGGAGAACGCATTGGTCTGACCATCCCAAGTATTGATGGAGTCGGTGCGTACACCGTATCCAAGGGAGCGGTTTTCTTGGGCAAGTCTGGCTTGAGCGCCTTTGAGCAATGGAGTATCAACGATGAAACTGTCAGTCATGCACCACTTGCCTTCCACCTTCACCTCAACATAGCTATGGGATAATTCCGCAGGGATCATCCAGTACCGGGTAGCCGGAATGGCCCCCTTCAAAATATCCTTCGGGATGACAACGAAGTGTTGATAGCTCTTCAGGCCAGCAGCCCGAAAAACCGAGACCATCAAACGACTCTTGGGGTTGCAGAATCCATATCCACTGGTCAACGTATAATCTGGCGGGCTCGCGTCGAAGTATTTGTTGAAACCAAATTTGACGTTTTCACGAACGTAGTCGTGCAATGCAATCGCTTTCTCGCGCTCCGTTGCAGCCCTGACAACAACCTGATCTACAACTTCTTGTACAGTTTGCGCTTTAGGCATTTTACGTCTCCTTTCAACATAGTGCCCCAAATAGAGCGTCACTTTGTGCCGCCCAACGGCTTTGAGCTCAGCCGCCCCGCTCGTCCTTTGGCTTGCTTTTCAGGATTCCCATACTCCGACCATCGCTTCCAAATCGCGCTGCCCGCGGGGTCGGCTGCAGCGAGAGTCTGTGTAAAAAGTCAACCAAAAGATTAATGGTGGGTCTAAAACTCATGAATGAGCCCATTTTCCGTTTGCGAACCCGTAAATCAACCATTTTTTGATCCTTTTCAAGGGTCCTATCCCGTCGTCTCTCGAAAATTCGGACTATTTACACAGTCTGTTGAGTTGTTAGACTGAGCCATTTCAACTATCAACGTGATTATGAATACAACATCACAAGTAAGATTTCAATGGAGCATATGGATTTTCGGGTTCCAATGGAATGACAATAATATTTCCTTCTAGCACCTTTCTAACTATCCACTCACACCAAGGCTCAATCGGCTCCTTAAAATGTGTGATCTCATCCAGTGTGAAGAACCTTGCTCGATCTGTCTCAACCCCACCGTCTGCTAAAGGAGATCCTTTAGTATAGCTACATAGAAATACAACAGCGATCCATCCTTGATTGTGAAGCTCTTGAATACCTAACAGCCCAATGATTTGAGCTTCAATATTACTCTCTTCTAAAGTTTCACGACATGCAGCCGCATCAGGGAATTCGTTCTTATCTACGAAACCCCACGGAATGCTCCATTGACCTTCAAGAGTATGACCTAGCGCTTGTCGGACTAATAACACTTGATCACCCTTAGTGACAACAGCACCAACACAAATGATGTGCTTTGGAGGGAAATCTTCCGATGTGGAGTTTGAATTTGTCATTAGATCTATCAATAGTGGATCAGCCTAACAGCGGCCTCGAGCTGAGCGGCCCGGCCAAGACCCCTCCGGATTATCGCGCCGAGCTGGCCGGGTCCGCTCCAGCGAGAGTCTGTGTAAAAAGTCGACCAAAAGATTAATGGTGGGTCTAAAACTCATGAATGAGCCCATCTTCCGTGTGCGAACCCGTAAATCAACCATTTCTTGATCCTTTTCAAGGGTCCTATCCCGTCGCTTCTCGAAAATTCGGACTTTTTACACAGTCTGGCGAGTTGTTGGGCGGCGCCACGCATGACGTTCGGTAGCAGATGTCTACTCGAAGGGGCCCAGTTCTACATAGTACCAAGTGTCGCCATGTTGGGCGAAGAAGGCCACCATGTTCTCGGCTTGTGTTGGATTTAGGACTCCCTCACTGCAACATAGGTAGTGAGGGATGTTGTCGTACTCGAGATCTGCCTCTTGGCCATCGTAAGACAGCCCTACATGCTCCCCCCGGCGGTAGAAGAAGAACGGCTTGTCAGATAGCATCTGGAAGCCAAAGGCCTCGTCGTACTCCCTGTCCTGATTGACAAGCTCGCCGTCGACGAAGATCTGGCCGGTCCAGACATCGGGCGTCGCGAGCAGGATCTCAAGTGCCCAATGGCCGTCGTACGTCCACAGTCCTCGGAGGGGTAGGACGGGGCTTGGCAATCCGGCGGGTGCGGTGAAGACGACGCGGCCATCGGTGGACAAATGGACGGACTGCTGTGGCGGATCGCCTGCAGCAGTGAGCAGCACCGCCACTAGCTCACCTCCGTCCCATGGTGCCCTCAGGGCTGGGTTGTCGTCCACCATGGAGACGGTGATCGGAAAGACCTTGGACCGTTCGACGGCATGTTGGGCGAGGATTTCTTCCTGTGTACCTGCCAAAGGATGGAAACTCAGAGGGTCAGACGCGGGCGGTTCAGTGAGGGCGTGCTCTTCGAGGACCAAGTTTCCGGGCAAGCGAAGGTGGGATGGCTCGCACGCGACTAGGCTTGTGGTGAGTACGGCAAGCAAAGCAAGGGGTACTCGAATGTGGCGATGCAAGGTGTCACTCTCCTGAGGCGGCGACGCTTCCACAGTAGTCCTATCAGCCATCTGCACGGCGCACTCCGAGGCCGGCCTTCCACGCCGCGACCGCGAGGCCCACGATCGCACACCAATAGAACACGAACTCGAACACCCCGAACACCAGCGCTGATGCGGCGCTCGCCTCAGAAAGCAGCGGCACTCTGAGCAGGCCTCGCCAGATCCCGATGGCGTGGCCCACCAAAGACACTAGCCCCCCAAGGAGGCAGAACCAGACGGGCGGCCAACCTGGGACGGCGACGCTCGCACGCCAGAACGCTACGGCAACCGCGCCGAACAGCACCCCGTATCCAAATGGCAACAGCCACCGTGACCAAGCAGGGAACAGGTGCCCGTACACTGCATCCCAAAAGTACACGGAAGCGAATGCGCCCCACAGCGCCGCGTACACGACGACCGTCGCGGCGGCCAAGTGCCACTTGAGCTTTCTGAAGAGCTCAGAAGACACCCGTTGTTGAATGAGAATGACAAGTGGGGCGTCGATCAACATCGCGATGAACGTGGCGCGCCAGAGGAGCTCTGAAGTCACTCGCGTTGTGTTGTCCATAACAACACCTCCCCGCTATCCATGGCCACGTCCGCCCAACAACGGCTTTGAGCTCAGCCGCCCCGCTCGTACCTCCGCCTGCTTTTCAAGAATCTTAAATCAGAACCATCGCATGCATTTCGCCCAGCCCGCGGGGTCGGCTGCAGCGAGAGTCTGTGTAAAAAGTCAACCAAAAGATTAATGGTGGGTCTAAAACTCATGAATGAGCCCATTTTCCGTGTGCGAACCCGTAAATCAACCATTTTTTGATCCTTTTCAAGGGTCCTATCCCGTCGTCTCTCGAAAATTCGGACTTTTTACACAGTCTGGCGAATTGTTATGCGACTTGAGGGTACAAGAGTGCCTAGGCTAGTCAAATTACGCTTCAACTAATGACTTAAGCTTACTCTGCATCTCTGTCACGAATTTATATGAACTTCCTTGACTTACCAATCCAATGAGTTTGCCTATTACTCCAAGAGGAAAAACGATCTCTTCGTAAAAGGCGAACTCGCTTCCAGAATTGGTTGGTGCTAATGTCCATAGTTGCTCATATGACTTTAAAGAAGCGCCAGATATCATTTTGAGTCGAATCCTCTCGTTCTCTACCCATTCAGTAATTTCAAAGTTCATCTTCATTAGTGGACCACCGGCTTTTTCCTCGATATATAGTGGAGTACCAACTCCACTTCTCTGATCCCCGGTATATTGGTACTTCCTAAATGTGATTGACCACTTAATAACTTTCTCGGGATCTACAAAGAACGGCCAGATTCGCTCCGGTGGAGCAGCAATCTCTATTGACTTCTCGATTTTCATCTTGTTTTCTCCTTCCTCTATGTTAAAAGTTTCTGGCTTGGCGCCTAACGGTCTCAAGCTGAGCAGCCCGGCCAAGATCCCTTCAGAGCATCGCGCCGAGCTGGCCGGGTCCGCTCCAGCGAGAGTCTGTGTGAAAAGTCGACCAAAAGATTAATGGTGGGTCTAAAACTCATGAATGAGCCCATTTTCCGTGTGCGAACCCGTTAATCAACCATTTCTTGATCCTTTTCAAGAGTCCTATCCCGTTACTTCTCGAAAATTCGGACTTTTTACACAGTCTGGCGAGTGGTTAGGCGCATTTCACGGTGCCCAAATCAAAGTATTCATGTACGTGAGCAAAGACCCGTCATCCATAATCCCAACCTGGAGTTGCGGACGATTGAACTTCCAGCCTGGCTTTGTGTCGATCCAAACGAAGAAGTGAAGGTCATCCTTCTGGCCTTCTTCATACTTGAGAGTAGGCTCAAGGTTCGAGAATCCAGGGCTGCTTGCGGCCAGATCATGTGCCATCTGTCGAATGACATCTAGAGAGACTGGGCTGCCTGAGGCAAAGCGGACACCCGATGGTTCGATTTGCGCGATGACATATGTTGATGGATCGACGGAGTAGCGAGTACCGAGCTGATCCTCGAATAAAGCGACCTGCCGATCGGCGTTTGGCGAATTGATCATCAGGGTAAGCCCGACAAATGCGAGAGTGAGATCAGTCTTCCCCAGGAAACTCCGTATGTGCTTAGCCGCAGCGTCTTGGTCTGCAAGCGTCATGGTTGTCTGGGAACTTGGGGCAGGGGAAAGGGTCAAATCAGGTATGGAACCTGGATCACCACCAAGGGTCACTAGCGTAGAAAACACCCAAGCCGGTCTATCGTCGAACCTCAGTTGGAGCCAATCGTGGTCCTTGCCCATGACTGTGTACACCTGACCTGGTATCAGCTGTCCGATAACTTCGAACTCCGTGCCGGGGCCACTTCGGACGTTGGACGCTTCAGAAGCTGAGACGAACGCACCTTTTTGGGGCGGCAAATGAGAGGCTGTGGGTGCAAGAGCCTGCTCTGCGTTTGGCCCGGGCGTAGGCAGCTGTGTGGATGCGGCGTCTAGGGGGGAGTCCACCTGAACGCCATCAGGGCTAGACGCGCAAGAAGTCGCGATTAGAAAGAGAACTATGGAGAGCAGGCGCAGGTTGAACTTCATGCCACCCTCCTTCAATGTGCTAGATGCATCGAGAGGCTAACACTGATCCCATATATCGTGCCGGGCGATTCGCCGCCGATGATCCGACGCCAGGTTAGACAAATGCGCCTAACAGCCTCGAGCTGAGGCGCCGGGACTACCCCGCCTGCAAGGATTTTCCGCCACAATGACCCGCTCACCCGTCTGCAAATCGCGCCGCATCCCCGGTCGCCTCTCCCTAGACCCTGTCTCGGGACAGCGCAGCGTTATGCGGCTCAATGGTGATCAGTCTGATTGAGCCTGTAAGGATTCAGCCCTGGTTTTAATCCCAACAAGCATTCTTCGCTCCATAAAATAGTGCAAAGGCTCAAGGACTCGCATGAGTAAGATGCTCAACCAGACAGGTTTGAATTCAGTAACCCTTGACCTAACAATCAACCTTGTCGTTTTCAGATCGAGCATTTTCAATTGAAAAACCCACGTACCTCCTACACCTACTTCGCCTTCGTGGTGATCAAGAGGCGCATTCAACGTTCCAGCAAGTACAAGCAATTCCTGCGGCAATACTTCCTTTACCTTTATCCCTGCGCCCCGCCAAAACGGGATCACGTCCCCGGAGTTAATAGCTTGGAGCTCTGGGATGATCTGATCAGAATTGTGAATATCCATTCCGAATAGATTTTCCAACCAATCGTAACTATAGAATCCTCCACGGCCTTGCCCCATCTGGGCAAGCCAAGGCCAAATCGAGGATACACAAGTCTTAATGGTTATTGCACGAGTTGAGAGAAGGATTGGTTCCAAAATAAGTTCATCACCCGCCATTGGGCAGGATATCTCGAGATTTGTCGCGCCCCATGTAAGGATGCGTGGACGGAGCCAAACAAACACGATCAGCACTAGAGCGATAAAAAGGGTGACAATGAACAGAATAAGAAGTGTTGGCGTCATCGAATGAGTCAACTATAGCTCGTGAGCCGTCCTAACAACCTCGAGCTTCGCGAAGCACACAGCGTGGAGGCGCCGGGGCATTCACACTGGCCAGGAATTCCCGCCTTGCAATCCCGCTCCATCGCCTGCAAATCACGCCACATCCCCGGTCGCCTCCAGCGAGATGAAACGCTGGAGGTCAACCGAAGAGAAGAGCGCTCCCCATGGGAGGAAGGCTTCATTTAAGAGGACTGGTTCTTGACAGGTGCAGTGCTTTCATAGATGTTAGATGGCCAATCGCTTCGGATCATGACCGACGTGATTAGTGCTCTTATAACACTGGCAAGAAAAGGAGCAGTTCAGATTGACTCCTGTAAAACTCAATACTTGGTCGGGTGGGATCAGTTGGATACTGCTTGCTCATTGCTATGAATGTATTACCGATTTCGGGGAGTCTTTTTGTCCATTGCGTCATCTTCTTACGTATGTACTTCCCGCCGGGAATGACATATGTTTCCAGTCCTAGCGCATCAGGTTTGTCATCGGGAAGCAGTGCAACACACGCTCGATATTCACCAGCGTGGTAGGTTCCGTAGAATCGTCTGCCCTTAAGTGATTTGAGATTGGATTCCAGTTTATCGAAAGCCTGCTGAGCATCTGCAGGACCGGCTTCTGCAACAACACACATTACTTCAATGTCGTTAAGGATAACTTCCACACCATAGACTCCTTTGCTGTTCATTCAGCGTCGTGCTAACAACCTCGAGCTGAGGCGCCGGGGGACGTTCATCGGCCTAGAATTCCCACTTCGAGCACCCGCTCTCTCGCCTGCAAATCTCGCCGCATACCCGGTCGCCTCTCTCTAGACCCTGTCTCGGGACAGGGCAGCGAGATTGGAATGAGAAGGCCGGTACCTCCCTCACGTGATGCCTTATTATGGGCTCACCAAATAGACGCAGTCTACTTTCGTAGCTGCCAGAAAAGGAGATACCGACCCATGAACAAGAATAGCATATATTTCGTAGGACTGGACCTTGGAGACAAGTACTCTTACATCGCACTTCTCGACTCGGAGGGGGAACTGATCGAAGAAACTCGCCTACCCACCAACCAGGCTTCCTTCCAGCGTAAGTTCTCCAGGCTCCCTCCATGCCGGGTAGCCATGGAGGTCGGGGCTCAATCACGATGGGTGAGCCACATGCTTCGAGAACTGGGGCATGATGTGCTTGTCGCCAACGCTCGCAAGCTGCGGGTGATCTATCACAATCCACGTAAAGGAGATCGAGTTGATGCCGAGACCCTTGCCCGCCTGGCGCGGCTCGATCCCATGCTACTCTCTCCTATCCACCACCGCTCACCCAAAGCGCAGGCTCATCTGGCGGTGATCCGTTCCCGCGACGCTCTCGTTCGCTCTCGGACCCTGCTCATTAACCACGTTCGTGGCTTGACCACACCTGCCCTGGCGGGCGGTGCCAGGGAGAGCAGCGGCGATCGCCTGCCATCTTGCTCAGCTGATTGTTTCGCCAGCAAAGTAGCCCATGCCATCCCTGAGCGGCTTCTTCCAGCATTGCTGCCTGTACTTGATATGATCCGCGTCACTATCGCAACAAATCCGGGCCTACGACCGCCAGATCGCAACGCTCTGTCAGGAAGAGTTTCCCGAAACCCGCCAACTGCAGAGTATCGCCGGGGTGGGACCCTTGACCTCCCTGGCCTTTGTGCTCACGCTTGAAGAACCACACCGCTTCGCCAGGAGCCGTGAGGTTGGTCCTGCCCTCGGGTTGGTTCCCAAACGAGATCAATTCGGCGATCGTGATCCTCAGCTGCGGATTACCACACCGTCCCGGTGTCCTTCGGGATGCCCTTAGGGCAGAACCATGGAACCCAGGTGGGGTATACCATCCTGGTATCTTAGGACAACGTGCAGGTGAGCGTGGACGACAAGCACAAATTGATCATCGATCACGATATTACTAATGATGTCAATGATTTCAACCAATTGGAGCGGAGGCATCCCGGGCTAAAGAGATCCTCCAGGTAGATGAGCTTGAGGTCATTGCCAATAAGGGCTACCCTGGACTGCTAGGGCAGGCTACGACGGCGGCCAGATCAAGGCCTGCCTGCAGAAGGGCATTACTCCCACAATCCCCAAAGCGAATACTTCCGCCAATCGCAAAATGGGATTGTTCACCAAGCAGGATTTCAGGTATGACCTGGAAACCGATTGCTTCAGGTGTCCGGCGGGCGAGATCATGACCTTCCGCTTCCCCTGGACAGTCCGCCAGGACAGGCAGACCACCGAAAAGGATCGCCAGATCAAGTACTATGCCACCAGCTCATGCAGGGACTGCAAGACCAAACACAAATGCACCAGCAGCAAAGACGGCAGAAGAATAACCCGTTGGGTGGATGAAGACCTGTTGGATGAGATGCAGAGACGCATTGAAGATAATCCTGATCTTCGAACCAGACGCAAGGCGATCGTTGAACATCCCTTCGGAACCATCAAATTAAGCATGGACCAGGGTTATTTCTTGATGAAAGGAATGCCAAAAGCCAGCGCTGAAATGAGCCTCTCGTTTCTTGCGTACAACATCAAAAGAGTGATCAATATCATGGGGGTTCCAAAGATGATCGAAGCCTTGGGGTGATCCAGGGCTTTTTTGTCTTTCATCAGTTTCGGCGGTCAATCTATTGGAATACGTCGATACTCGCTGCTCTAGCTGAGAATTCGCAGCCTTTGGCTGCTTTTCACACGGCCTAGCGAGATGTTGGCCAGTCAGCCTCTCCTCAGGCTGGTGTATACAGGCGAACTAGAGAATTGCGGCTTGCTTGGGCTTCTCGAATTGTACGATGAACACCCCAGAGAGGATAACCAAGCTACCCGCTATCTCAATGGCGGTCATTCGCTCCTTCAAGAAGATATAGGCCAGCAGCGCAGTCATGGCTGGTTCAAGAGTTGCGAGCAAGTTCGCTATACTGGCGGGCAGGTAGTCCAAGGAGGTGTTGTAGAGGCCGTAGCCGAGCACGGTTGGGCCGAACGAGAGAACAACGAGAACAAGCCATCCGTTGACTGTCAAATCAGGCACAAGTGCCCTGATTGAACTCACGGCACCAGGCACTGAGGGGATCAGGCTGAATACCAGTAGGAACCCTGAGCCGAAAGCAAACGAATACAACATTGATGTCCATGGGTTCAGTCTTCGACCTGCTGCTTCTTTACCAATCAATGTATAGCCTGCGAACAACAGGCCCGAAAGCAAACCGGTTGACACTCCCAATGAGTTCAAGTTCCACATTGATGCGCTATAGGCATTTGACGCCATCACGCATCCACCCAAACTCAAGAAGATGGCAATGACTTTTGGGGCCCCGAGTGTTTCTCTAAAGAGCCAAAGTCCAAGCAAAGCTGTGAAGCCCGCAGAACTGTATCCCAAGACTGTGGCCACAGCGGCCCCATTGCCTTGTACCGAAAGAGTCCATATGGAGTTGAATAGAGCCAGAATGAGCCCATAGAATACATAGAACCTGATCTGCGAAACCTGGATGCGAAGCAACTCACGCCTGGTGAGAGACAATGCTAATAACAGTGCTGCGGATACTAGCAGGTTACGCCAGAACGCCAGGAGCAAAGCTGGCATTCGGTACTGGACTATCAGGAAGCTGATCAAAATACCGGTAGTGGACCAAATGGCGACCCCGACAATTCCAATCACGTAGCCTTTAGCCAAACGTGACATTCGAGACTCTTCCCTTTGCGTGAGACTGTGTGAAAAGTCCGATTTATTTCGCGTCAACGGGACCGCGTCCCGCTTTTTGCATTCTCAGCCCGAATTTACGGGAACTGACCCTTGAAATTTGCGTTATTCTTGTGTTTTCCTCCCACCGATCATCTTTTTGCTGACTTTTCACACAGTCTGGCGAATGGTTATGTGCCAAGTATTTGTACAAGAGTGCCTCGGCTAGTCAGATTACGCTTCAACTAATGACTTAAGCTTAGACTGCATCTCTGCTACGAATTTATATGAACTTCCTTGACTTACCAATCCAATGAGTTTGCCTATTACTCCAAGAGGAAAAACGATCTCTTCGTAAAAGGTGAACTCGCTTCCAGAATTGGTTGGTGCTAATGTCCATAGTTGCTTATATGACTTTAGAGAAGCGCCTGAAATCATTTTGAGTCGAATTTTCTCATTCTCTACCCATTCAGTAATTTCAAAGTGCATCTTCATTAGTGGACCACCGGCTTTTTCCTCGATATATAGGGTAGTACCAACTCCACTTATCTGATCCCCTGTGTATTGGTACTTCCTAAATGTGATAGACCACTTAATAACTTTTTCTGGATCTACGAAGAACGGCCAGATTCGCTCCGGTGGAGTAGCAATCTCTATTGATTTCTCGATTTTCATCTTGTTTTCCCCTTCCTCCTATTAAGAGTATCTGACTTGGCGCATAACGGCTTGCGGTTCAGCCGATTGGCCGGCTGTGCAAGACTAGGCTCCGGTATACATCGGAACTTCGAAGAACATACCAACGAAAACCTAAGCGCGAAGGCCATGTCGGCTGCAACCGCGGGTTGGGCGAAAATGAATACTACTTATGAAATACGTTACCAATAAACAATGTATATCATTCTTCCGAAAGATTGATTATGCAGTCAACCTGCAATCAAGTGCGAACGGCGAAAGCTGGCCATCGTAATCGCCAGCAATATGGCGTCCAGCACAAACGTAACCAGCATGGCAATCAGAAATATCTGGGAACCGCTCAACCCCTGGAACCATTGCGACGGCAATGCCCTGAACACCAGATAGAGAACGATGAACAGCCCCAACGAACCCAAAAGCAGGATTTGCTGCGCCTGCCGGGTAGTGGCGCTGTGCAAGGACACCAGTATTCCGCCGCTGGCGGCCAGTAGGCAGACCAGCATGCAGGCGACGAGAACGATCAACCAGCCGCTGAGCGGCGTGTAAAACGTCCACGGCCATTGTCCTTGCGCCAGATTGACGACGACCATGCTCAGCAGCGAGGAAATCACCGTCATCCCCCAGATGTAGCCGACGGTGGGGATGACCTTTCCCCATAAGATCGCCCGATCCGATATCCGGCTGGCCAGCAGAGTTTCCAGCGTATGCCGTTCATGCTCTCCCGCAAAGGAATCCCCTATATACACGAGAATGTAATAAAACGGAAAAAGGACGTTCAAGAGCACCATCTGAACGGAAATTGCGAGCCACCCCACCCGGTCGATGAGGGGAAATACTATCCCCAGCAGAGCGATGAAAACCAGGGAACTCAGGTTGCCCAACCTTCCTCCCGGAAAGATCGTGTCTCTCCCTTCCTTCCAAACCATCGTTCCGATATCACGCATTTTTATTCTCCTTCATCAGCGTGAGGAAGATGTCTTCCAGGCTGCTTTCCCCACGGCGCACTTCCTCCACTTCGCCTCCGGATCGGATGATCAAACTCACCAGCGGAGCGGCCTCCGCCTCGCCGCGCAGCTCGATGAGCAACCGGTCATTTTGGCGCTCGACGCTGGCGACCTCCGGCAGGCCCCGCAGCGAGGCCAGGATCGGCTCGCTGAATCCGCGGCCCGTGATTTCCACATGGGGGTTTGCCTTGCCAATGCGAAGTTTGTCAAGGCTGCCGACCGTCAAAAGCCTGCCATTGCGGATCACACCAACCTGGGCGCAAAGCTTCTCCGCCTCGGTCAGATTGTGGGTATTGAGGAAAACGGTCGCGCCTTCCCGGGCCACCAAAGCCGCGAGGTCGGTCTGCAGGGCGGCCGCCGCCACCGGATCGAATCCGGCGGTGGGTTCATCCAGAAAAATCAATTTGGGATGGTGAAAGAGGGCGCGGGCCACCGCTAGTTTTTGCTTCATCCCCCGGCTCCACTTGACCACCTGCTCCTTCCGGCGGTCCCAAAGGTCAAGGTGGGTCAGCAGCTCTTTGATCCGCGCTTTCCGCTCGGAGAGGGGCATTCGATAGATCCGGCCATATAAATCCAGATTGTCCTCAGCGGTCATGCGTTCGTAGAGGCCGGAGAACTCCAGCAGTGCGCCGGTCCGGGCGCGGATGTCGTTCGCCTGCGTGCGGGTATCGAAGCCCATTACCGTGGCTCGGCCCAGGGTGGGTTCCAGCAGACCAAGCAAAAGGTGAATTGTGGTAGTCTTTCCCGCTCCGTTGGGACCCAGAAACCCAAACACAATCCCTTCGGATACGACCAGGGACAGATCATCGACGGCTTTGATTCTGCCGAAGGTGCGGGAAAGATGCTCTGTGCGAATGATCGGCTCAGACATGCAAGTATCCTTTCCCAGCAAAAGGTATGACTAATCTACACTCTCATAACATTACGAACATAAGATAAATACAATCTATAGAAAATAGGATAATTCACACAAATGGGATTTTTTGTAATTGCTTTTTCGCCCAACAGCCTCGAGCTGAGGCGCCGGGGCTACCCCACCAGCCAGGAATTCCCGTCCCACACTCCCGCACCTATGTATGCAAATCACGCAGCATCCCCGGTCGCCTCCAGCGAGATTGGAATGAGAAGGCTGGCTCCTCGTATACGTGCTTCATCGTGTACGATGAGCACAAACTTATGCGCACTCAAAGGGGCAAAAGGAGGAACCAGCCATGTTAAACAATAGCACATTCTTCATCGGATTGGACCTGGGAGATAAGCACTCCTACGTCGCAATCCTGGACCCGGAGGGTGAATTGATCGAGGAATCGCGCCTGCCCACCACAAAAGCTTCCTTCCAGCGCAAGTTCTCCACCCTCCAACCCTGCCGGATCGCCATGGAGGTCGGCACTCACTCACGTTGGGCAAGCCAACTGCTCAAAGAGCTGGGATATGATGTTCTGGTCGCCAATGCCCGCAAGCTCCGGGCCATCTACCACAACCCCCGTAAAGGCGACCGCGCTGACGCCGAAACCCTCGCTCGGCTTGCGCGCCTCGATCCCGAGCTGCTCTCTCCCATCCATCACCGATCACCCGAGGCATAGGCTGACCTGGCCATCCTGCGCTCGCGGGATGCCCTCGTCCGCTGCCGCACCCTGCTCATCAACCACACCCGCGACCTCATGAAATCCTCCGGCTCGCGTTTGCCCTCTTGTTCCGCAGACAGCTTCGCTCGCAAAGTCGCTCCCGACATCCCCGAGCCCCTGCAACCTGCCCTGGCTCCTATCCTTGACACCATCGCTACCCTCACCCAGCAGATCCAATCCTATGACCAAAAGAACGAAGAGCTTTGCAGCGAACGCTACCCGGAGACCAGATTGCTCCGTGCGATTAGCGGTGTGGGTCCACTCACTTCTCTGGCTTTTATCCTCACCCTTGAAAACCCCGATCGCTTCCACCGCAGCCGGGAAGTGGGTCCAGCTATAGGACTTGTCCCTCGCAGAGATCAATCCGGTGACCAGGATCCTCAGCTGCGGACACTTGCACCTGCGCTGCAAGTGCAGGTGTCACCAAAACCGGCGATGCCTACCTGCGCCGC
>DAOUEJ010000004.1:0-2048 GCA_034430615.1 Anaerolineales bacterium
CGATGGTTTTTTCCTCGATCAAACCCTGCTTCACCGCCTCTACCAGCGCACTGTAGGTTCGGCCGCAATTCAGATCACAGCCGGCATTCACGGCCATGGCGGCGGCTTTCTCCGGGGAGCTGGCTGCAGTGTGGTGAGCGAAGATGTCCCAGATCGCGCCGCAGTCGGAGACCACGTAGCCTTCAAAGCCCCACTCACCCCGCAGCATCTATTGCAGCAGGGTCAGGCTGGCGCAGCAGGGCTCTCCGTTGGTGCGGTTGTAGGCCCCCATGACCGAAGCAGCACGGCCCTCGATCACGCAGTCCCTGAACGCCGGAAGGTAGGTCTCCCGCAGATCCTTCTGACTTGCATAGGCGTCGAAATGGTGGCGCAGGGCCTCCGGGCCGCTGTGCACCGCGTAGTGCTTCGGGGTGGCCGCGACTTTCAGGTACTTCGCGTCCTCACCTTGAAGCCCCCGCACGAAGGCCACGCCCATCCGGCCGCTGAGATAGGGATCCTCGCCGTAGGTCTCCTGCCCGCGACCCCAGCGCGGATCCCGGAAGATGTTCACGTTCGGGCTCCACATGGTTAGGCCCTTGAAGATTCCACGATCACCCTGACGTACGAACTCGTGGTGCTTGGCCCGCACCTCGTCGCCGATGGCCGCGGCTACTCGCCTCATGAGGGGGGTGTCGAAGGATGCGGCCATGCCGATCGATTGGGGGAACACCGTAGCGATTCCCGCCCGGGCCACGCCGTGCAGGCACTCGCCCCACCAGTTATACTCCGGAACTCCCAACCGCGGGATCGCCTCAGCGGCATAGATGGTCTGGCTGATCTTCTCCTCCAGGGTCATCCGGGAGACCAGGTCCTTCACCCTCTCGTCGACCGGCAGATCCGGGTTCAGGTACGGAGCAGGTTTGGATTTTTTTTGTGCTTGTTTCACAGGCGATCCTTCCATTTCGGTCCGCCGCTGTTCGACCCAAGTCAGTTCACTTCAACTCGGCCCATCGGCGACGGCGACTTAGGGTGGCTGTACGTTGAGAATATCAACCTCGTGTCAATTGACCTTCCGATCGTCCAACCAGTTTCGCGGGTTATCGATGTAGACTGATTGAATCTGACTCGCGGTTATCCCCTCGTCCTGCATCATAGGTATGATGTTCGTTATTACATGATCGAAACCGTAGCCCCCGTATCTATGACACATTGTCTTGAAACATGTGTCTTGGCCGATAAGCATCTTCGACGCATATCCTTTATCCATCAGGTGCTTCGTTACCCTCACCCGTTGAAGATCTGAAGAGGAGGGACCACCGTACATCTCCCTGTCTTTTTTCGCCACATAGTGCTCATGATTGTAGTTATCGAAGGAGAGGTAGACACCCTTTTTCAGGATCTCTATGCAATACTCCACATCGATATCAAGGGGGGAATCGGCATGGCAGATCGCCACCTTCCCGACTTCGGCGCCTTCACTAACGAGCACCTCAATCGCTTCTAAACCGAGCGGAAAGGAACCTTCTTGCGCCGGCGCAGAGATATGGACCATTATAGCGATTCCGGTTTTTTTCGAAACGTGAGCAGCTGCAATGAGCGCCTTTTTCTCATTTGGGTGCATTTCGGTGCTGACGCCCATCTCCCCGATTACTCCCGCCCTGACTCCGCTCCCATCAATCCCGGTTTCGATATCCGCGAGCAGCACCCTCTCTAAGTCTTCCACCTTCATTTCGTCCATGTTGGAAGGATGCAAAGCCGCGGTATAGTATCCGGTGCTGGCAATAATATTTATTCCCACCGCCCGCGAGATTCTCCGCAGTGCCACGGGATCGACATAAAACCCGCGGCACGACAATTCAACGATGGTGCTTCCTCCAGCTCTCTTGAATTCGAGCAATTCATCCTCAATGAGAATCATGTCGTCCAATATGCAATTGTCCATCACGGCTAGCGGTGTTCTTCGGAGAATACCCAGATTTGTTATGTCCACCGCTTGATGGAACAACGCTTTTCTCAGTACGTCTTTGGGCTCTTTGACTGCCCAAGAAAGATCGATCAGTAAATGTTCG
>DAOUEJ010000005.1:0-17649 GCA_034430615.1 Anaerolineales bacterium
GCCCATCGAGCGAGCGGTCTGGTAGAACTGCTCATAACCCTTCCCAAAGGTGCGGATGTCCATGTAGTAGATCGTGATGTCAGCCATCGGCAGTGATCCGGATATGAGCATGGCCTGTTTGATGGCGTACATGCAGCACACTCGCGAACAATATTCCACACCCAGGGTTTCATCGCGCGAGCCGGCACATTGGACATAGGCGATCGATTCAGGCTCCTTGCCGTCCCCCGGCCGTAGAATGCGGCCGTATGGACCGGTCGGTGCCAGCAAACGCTCCATCATCAGCCCATCGATAACGTTCAGGAACTCTCCCGCGCCGTATTCCGCTTTTGCATCACGCGGCGTGGTTTCATAGCCGGTCGCCAACACAATAACTGTCGCCTGCAATTCGAACATCTTAGGCGTCTGAGTAAGATCAATCGCTTCGACCGGGCACGCCTTTTCGCATTTACCACACAGCAGACAGTATTCGATATCGAGTACGGCCGTTTGAGGCACGGCGGTAGAGAACGGCACACGCACGGCTTTCGTCGCACTCAAATTAAGGTCAAACGAATTGGGCATGTAGATCGGGCAGGCGTATTCACACTGCCGGCAACCCGTACACAGGTCGGCGCGCACGTAGCGCGGCTTCTCCATCACCTGGATCTTAAAGCCGTTTGTATTCTCTTCAACGTTTTGGACATCACAATAGGTGAAGAGCTGGATGCCATGATGATGAGCAACTGCAGACATTTTCGGTGTGGTGATGCAGCTACAACAATCTAGGGTCGGAAATACCTTGCTCAACGCAATCATCTTTCCGCCAATGCTGGCCGCTCGTTCGACCAGCGCAACACGGTAACCTTGGTCGGCCAGATCCAACGCTGATTGCATCCCGGATATTCCACCGCCGACAACGAGCGCATCATAAGAGTCAATTACCAAGGATGTTTCTCCTTCTGTTTTATTAGGTCGAAATCTGGAGCATCGTTCAGGATACTTTGGTCTCCACAATTACATTGGCCAGGTCACGCTCAACGGGTCCGATTTCCGCCAGCACCTCGTTCATCAGATTCACTTCCTTCAAGAACGGTTTGGTGCAGACCGTGCAGATCGCAGCCAGGCGCAGGCGGCGCGTATCGATGCCAGCCTCCTTCATGCGTTCGTACGTTCGGTTGATTAATTGCGCTGTACGCTCCGGACCACCCTTGTAGGGGCTATCGGTGCCGCTGTACATCACGATGATCGCATCAATGCCCTCCTTAAATGACCGCAGATAAAAATCTTCCGGGAACATCGAAGGGCATTTGACCGGCAGGATGTAAGTATTCGGAGCGTAATCGACGTGCAGCTGGCCAACCGAATCCGCGCCGGCATAACCTCCCGAAAGCGTCGCCAGGATCAGGATCTTGGTTTTGTGATTGGAATCTTCAGTCGCCATACTGATCTTTCACCTTCCTCGGTCAGCCTGGCTGCCGCGAGGAACCTGCCGCAAGGGCTCATTTCATTCGACGGATAAAGAGCCTATCGTATCCTTCGCTGGTAACGTCACCCAGGTATTCATGTCCAACCTTCTGACACCAGCGTGGCATATCGTTCTTCGTGCTGGCATCGCCGGACCAGATCTCGAGCACCTCGCCTACCTTCACAGCGCCAATGCTCTTTTTCGCCTCCAGCAGCGGGCCAGGGCAGGCCATCGCCCGCGCGTCGACGACCTTAGCGGCTTTCATATTGGCTAAAGCTTCATCAGTCATGTTAGATCTCCTTGATCTTCAGTATCGGGGCCAGGCAATTGAATGCCCTGCCCCCGGTGCGGGAAGGGTATTTCCAGCCAGGAAGTAGCCATCTGACCGGCAAGCCCTTCAATGCGATAGTAGATAGCTTGACCTTGACGGCGTGAACACAAAATGCCGTGCTCACGCATCAGGCGCAGGTGCTGGGACGTGGACTGCAGCGAAGCCCCGATTACCTCGGCGATCTGACCTACCGAGAGCTCCTGGCGCTCGAGTGCCGACAGGATTATCAGCCTGCGTGCGTTGGCCAGAACTCGACAAAGACTGGCCGTCCGCTCTGCCCAATCCTCTTGTCCCGACATCCTTGCCCTCACAGTCCCAGACAATCAAGAGAGTGCTTAATTGCGGGATTGGTTAAGTTTTACTTTGTGCGGGGAGAAACAGTTAGTGACGCTTGTCACAAACCAGATCAGGATTGCGTATCAGGTTCGATACGAATTCTGCATAGGTCGACGAAGGGATCGCCATCGCAACCCCAGCTCAGAATATGAAAAAAGGGGCTGCCCTGGGTAGGGCAGCCCCTTCGCTTGTACCCCTAATGGGTATTAGAGGGACTTGACGTTGGTGGCCTGCAGGCCTTTCGGGCCTTGCTCGACCGAGAATTCAACCTTCTGGCCTTCATCCAGGTTGCGGAAGGAACCGTACTGATCTTCCTCGATTGCTGAGAAGTGGACAAAAACATCCTCGCCACCTTCGCGCTCGATAAAACCGTAGCCTTTGCCACCATTGAACCACTTGACTGTACCTTGTATTCGTTCTGTCATTACTTTTGCCTCCTTTAGGCAAGTTATTTGCAGTTGCTAAACTCGTTCTCGGGTGTCTCCTTGTTGATATACAAAGCGGCCCGGACTTTTGCAGCTCGGGCCGTGATCTCTCGACTTCCAGACTGAACGTGCATGCAACTTACTGTCACCTTTATAACATGATATCTGGGATCTGCATAGGGTAAATGATAAAGTCGTTCTTGCCTGATATCATCTGAGTTTACCCCACAAATGGAGCAAACTTGCATACAGCATAGGGGCGGGGTACCCCCTGAACAGTCTACACTCCTCTGTCATACCGAGGCCGTAGGCCGAACAATACCCGAGATGTCCTCTACGGAGATCGTGGATGGGAGTTGAAGACAAGCAGGAATTTCAACTGCAACCACCGCCACGCTTCAATCATCATGGGAATTCCTCGCTTCGCTCGGAATGACATTAAGCGGGATGAGCCCGCCCCCACACGGCTACTCCCCACCTGTCTTTCCGAGGCTGCAAGCCGAGGAATCCCCAAGATGCTGCAATCTAAAGAGTGGTGGCGAAGAAAACCCTTCCACATAATTATGGCTCGATAGATCAACGGTTGACATCCGAAACGTTTCGGTCTATGCTGTAGCTACTCCAAAACGTTTTGGAAGAAAGCAAACAACCCTGCTCTCATGAACCAACGCGCAACCCTGAAAACCATCGCCAAAGCCACCGGCTACTCCATCACCACTGTTTCGCGTGCCCTGGCGGGGTATGACGACGTGGCAGAGGCGACTCGCGCGGTCATCCAATCCAGCGCTCAACAGCTCGGCTACTTCCCCAACCTCACCGCTCGACAACTACAGAAACAACGCACCGACACAATTGGCATCATCCTACCCTCGGTTGGACCGCGCTTCGCCGATCCATATTTCAGCCTCATCCTGGCCGGCATCGGAGATGAAATCGCTGTCAGCGGCTATGACGTCTTAATCTCCGCCCGCCCTCCCGGGCCGGCGGAGTTGGAGGCCTACCGTTCCATCGTCGAAGGCCGACGCGTCGACGGCATCGTAGTTATTCGCACGCGACTGGAAGATGAACGTATCGCCTATCTTGTCGAGCGCAGTTTTCCTTTCGTGGCTTTCGGAAGGACGGCGCTCGATCTGGATTACCCTTATATCGATGAAGACGGCGAGGCTGGAACCTATGAACTGATCCTCCATCTGGCCCAATTAGGTCATGAACGCATCGCCTATATCGCTGCGCCGCAGGATCTTACCTTTGGATACAACCGTCATAAAGGTTACCAACGCGCCCTGGAAGAAACCGGCCTAGTCTACCGCCCCGAATATGTTGAAGTGGGAGATCTCACCCGGCGCGGCGGCAGCGCCGCGGCTGAGAAGCTGCTAGCTCAGTCGATGCCACCGACGGCCATCGTTGCCGCGAACGATTTGATGGCGTTGGGCACCATGAACCGCTTGCAGCAAAAAGGGCTAAAAACTGGATTTGATATCTCCGTTGCCGGATTTGATGACATCCCGACTGCAGAAGCTCTGGGTCTGACCACCCTCAACCAACCGATTTACCGGATCGGGCACCAGCTCAGCCAGATGCTCCTGGCCTTGATCGAAGGTCAGCACCTGGCCGAGCCGAAGATGGTGCTAAAACCGAAATTACTAATACGCGCATCTGTCGGACCACCGGCATGAAAGCAGCGTTTTCTCCCGAGCCACGACCTAGGAAAGGAGCCAGGATCCCCCCAGCCTACTACCCAACCTGTTCGTTCTCACATTACCCCACCAGAATAAGACAAGGAGAAGTTGAAGATGTCTCGTAATAGACTGATTACAATGCTTCTGGCAATGGTGCTCGTTCTCGGCCTGGCAGCCTGCACGTCTCAATCCGGGACGGTAGATACTGGAAAAGAGGCTGAGCTTCAGGCACAGATCGATGCACTGCAAGCCCAACTAGGTGAAGCTCAATCCGCTTCTGGAGACACGGCCGATCTGGAAGCCCAACTCGGAGAGCTGCGAGCCGAACTGGATGCTACACAGAACCCGGTCGTGATCGAATTCTGGACCACCGATAATGAGGAAGCTCGCGTCCAGGTATACGAAGCCGTGGCAGCTCGCTATATGGAGGCCAACCCCGGCGTCGAGATCCGTATCGTTCCGATCGAAGAAGCGGGTATTTCGCAGCGCATTTCAACTGCAGTTGCCGCTAACCGCTTGCCGGATATCATCCGCATGGGCATCGAGCGGGTGGCCGCCTTTTCTGCCGATGGACTGCTTGATGAGGACGCTGCCATGGCGACCATCCAGGCCATCGGTGAAGACGATTTCCGCACCGGGCCGTTGCAGATGGTCGTAGATCCGGCGACCGGTAATTACGCCGCGCTCCCGTTCGATGGTTGGATCCAGGCGTTATGGTACCGACAGGACGTTTTCGACAGCCTGGGCTTGAGCGCTCCAGTTACATGGGACGAGATCACGACCGCATGCGAAACCCTCCCGGGAAATGACGATCTACTCTACGGCATGACCCTGGGCACGGATCCCGGGCAGAACTACCCCCATCAGGTGTTCGAACAGGTGGCGATCTCCAACGATGCCTGGCCCTTCGATCAGGCCGGGAACGTGACGATGGATACGCCCGAGATGATCGCAGCGCTGGATTTCTATACCGGCCTGCGGGACTGCTCGCTGCCTGGCCCACAGTACTGGCGCGGCGCGCGCGAAGCCTATGAATATGGTCAGTCGGGCATGATGTTCTACTCGACTTACATCATGGATGATCTGGTTGACGGTTCCGGCCTCGACTCCGGCGGTAATGTCGAGCTGGCATACTCTGATCTGCCCGCCCGAACAGGTTTTGCTCCGTCGATGGAAGGCCCCAATGGAGCGGCCACCTATGGCCAGCTGGTAACCTTGAGCATCATGAGGGGCGCCGATCCGGTTGCACAGGATGTGGTTAAATTCTTCATGACCGGCGAGAACTACCAGGAAGTCCTGGCGCTCGCCCCCATGGGAAAGGTCCCCGTGCTCGAGAGCGCAGTTGAAGAATGGATGTCCGCCAGCGATTACTTCTCTTACTATCCGCCCGAGACGCTGGAAGCCATCACTGTGGGATACGACACCATGCAGCGCTGGCTCTTCCGCCCGGACTATGATGCGACCCAACGCGCGGTAGTCGGCGATATCGAAGGCCGTTTGCTAATCCCTCAGGTGATCAGCAATATCGCCATCGAGGGGACCATGACGTCCGCCGAAGGCGCAGCCTGGCTGCAGCAGCAAGTTGAATCAATCTACGCAGAGCGAAAAGCAGGTTCGTAGCATACTCTTCACCTTCCGATGTACGATCAGTTCGCGAAGAAGCCCCGCCCCCGGGGCGGGGCTTCTTCCATCGGATATCCATCGCCGTTTGAAGATTTAGCTGTGAGCCTATCCTGTTATAAAATATGCCTTTATCCCGCAAAGGATGGTTCGGCTGGGCAATCGGCATTTGAATTGAAACTCGCGCCGCTGCGGTCAACAACTGACTGAAGGTTTCAAATGGCTACAAGCAACCCCTCGCGCAGAAAATTGTTCAATTTCAAACGCAGTCTGGCTGCCTCAGAAGCGCGGCTAGCGTGGTGGTTGATTCTCCCCACCGTGCTGATCGTCTTCGGTCTTGTGCTCTTCCCGGCTTTCTTCAGTATCTGGATCAGCTTTCACGACGTAGGTTTGAAGAATCTGAATGATGTTTTCCATGCTCCCTGGGTGGGTTTGGAGAATTACCGCCTCGTCTTCAATGACTTTGCCTTCAAGTTCGAGGGCCTGCTCAACTGGGGCGCTGCCGTCACCACCGTTGTATATTCAGTTCTCTCCACGATCTTTGTCCTGCTGCTCGGGCTGCTCGCTGCTCTGCTTTTAAACCGAAAATTTACCGGCCGCGGGATCGCGCGCGGCATCTTCTTGTTCCCGTACATAGCTCCCGTGGTCAGCGTCGCGTTCGTCTGGCGGTGGCTGCTCGATCCCCGGCCTTCGGGGGTGCTCAACCACATCCTGATCTCCTTGGGGTTACTTGAAAACGCCAAGGCGTTCCTGGCCACGCGCGGTTTGGCCATCTGGTTGGTGATCATATTTCAAGCATGGCGCTATTTCCCATTCGCCATGCTGATGCTGCTGGCACGCTTGCAAGCCATCGATGAGGCCTTGTACGAGGCAGCCAGCGTTGACGGCGCAAGTATCTGGCAAAAATTCCTTTTCATCACCCTGCCCGAACTCCGCTATGTCATGGGCGCCATTTTCCTTCTGCGATTGTTGTGGACGTTCAACAAATTCGACGACATCTGGCTGCTCACCGGTGGCGGTTATGGCACGAATGTCCTTCCCGTGCTGACGTACCAATTCAGCTTCGGATCCTTCGATTTTGGAAAGGGATCCGCCACGGCAATGATCCAGCTTGTTGCACTTATCCTTTTTCTTGCAATTTACGCCTCTACCATAATGCGGCAGAGTGGAGAGTAGGAAATCACAATGGCTGAACGAACACCGGCAAAAGGTAGCTTCCTTGATCAGCTGGCCCTCCACCTCTCCTGGAACAGGCTGCTTTTCGCTCTTGGCTTTTTTATTTTTATCGCCATGATCCTCTTCCCATTCTATTGGATGGTGAGCTCTTCCTTTAAATCCGGGGCCGAGATTGCTGGAAGAGCTCCGGTTTATTTCCCCAGCAGTCTGCGGCTCGATGCATACAGGGAACTGTTTGACACGGCCTCCCCCCACTTTCAGAACTTCACCAGAAATATCCTTAACAGCATCCTGGTTTCCGTTCCGACGGCGATTCTGGCTGTCATCCTTTCAACGATGGGTTCCTATGCGATTGCGCGCCTCACCTTCAAAGGCAGAGGGTTCATGCTGAACAGCATCTTGATCGTCTACCTCTTCCCAGGGATCCTGCTCATCATCCCGCTCTTCGCGTTGCTATCCCAGGTGGGAACCACCTTGGGGTTTCAAGTTCAGGATAACCTCAATGTCTTGATGCTCACGTACCTGGCGCAGACCTTGCCTGTTGCTCTCTATATGCTGACCAATTACTTCCATACGATCCCGGTCGAAATCGAAGAAGCGGCTCTGATCGATGGCTGTTCTCGGCTGCAGGTCATCTGGCGGGTGACCTTGCCATTAGCCATCCCGGCCCTGGTCACGGTTGGGATTTACACTTTCATGATCGCGTGGAATGAATTCCTTTACGCGTTCGTCTTCCTCAACGACCGGAGCATGTTCACGATGCCGATCAAACTAAACACAATCTTCAACGACCCAAGCCCGCGTCCGAACGTCGTGATGGCCGCCTCTACCATCATGACCCTCCCGGTGATCGTGCTCTTTCTGGCTTTTGAACGCTTCCTGACTCAGGGCCTCACCGCTGGCGGAGTGAAGGGCTGATTGATGCAGATCGGTTTTGTCTCATTCCGCCTGGCCGGGACCGATGGTGTATCGCTTGAAAGCGCCAAAATTGCCCAAATCCTGCACCGCCTGGGGCACGACATTTATTACTTCGCCGGCGAATTTGACCCTGAGCATGTTGACCAAGATCTCTTCTTCTGCCCGCTGTCCGGTCAGATGCTGATTGGTGCAGCTCACTTTACGCACCCCGAGATACGCTGGATTACCGAGCACGCGTTTGGATCCCAACCCGGGCATCCTGAGCTGCGCCAGCGAATCGAGTCGGCAGCGGATCAACTCGAGGACGCTCTACGCCATTTCATCGGGGACTACGGATTGGATCTGATCGTCGCCCAGAACGTCTTCGCGCTGCCACTTAACCTGCCGCTCAGCATCGCCCTCCAGACCATCATCGACGAGACCGGCATCCCGACGATCGCCCATCACCACGATTTTTACTGGGAGCGCGATCGATTTGATCACACGTGTGTCGAGGACATTCTTCTCAACACTTTCCCTCCCCGGCTGCCGAGCCTTCGCCATCTGGTCATCAATTCCCGAGCCCAAAACGAACTGAGCCGGAGAGGCTTTTCAAGCCAGATCCTGTCAAATTTCCTCGATTTCGCAAGCGAGCCGCCCGGTCCGGATCAATATAACTCGGACCTGCGAAGCGAACTTGGGCTGCAGGATGGGGATTACCTATTCCTCCAGCCAACCCGGGTGATCCCGCGTAAGGGGATTGGATTTGCCATCCAACTGGTCAGCCGCTTGCGTGATCTGCCCATCAAGCTTGTCATAAGCCATCACGCGGAACTAGATTCGATCGGTTACCTGGATGCTATCCAGGCTCAAGCGCAGGAATCCAGCGTGGCCTTGATCTATGCGCCGGAGAAGTTCGCCCCTTTTCGCGAAATAAATCCAAATGGAGGGAAAGTCTACAGCCTGTGGGATGCCTACATCCATGCTGATTTTGTGACATACCCGAGCCTATACGAAGGTTTCGGTAATGCCCTCATCGAGGCTATCTATTTCCGAAAGTCAATGCTCGTCAACCGGTATCTTGTTTACAAGGAAGACATCGAACCTAAAGGTATCCAGACGGTTACCATTAACGGCAAGATTACAGATGCCACAGAAAAAAAGGTGCGCGATCTACTGAGCGACTCGGTCCTGGCCGAACATATGGCAGCGCACAATTTCGAGATCGCAAGCAGGGAGTTTTCGTTTGAGCGTGCAGAAACGATACTGAGCGGAGTGCTTAAAACTTACTAAATATGATGGATGCGTCGAAACGGGAATACTTTCTTCAGCTGCTGAACTTCCTCTACGGTCCAACCATGGGTAGGCCCACTGGAGATCAGCTGATCGACATGCTCGAGCGATTCAGACTGAACACCACCCGTGTCCACAGGTCGACGCAGGATCCCTTCAGCGAACGGGATGTGGTCTTGATTACCTATGGAGATATGCTCCGCCGTAAAGGTGAGGCGCCGCTGGAAACCCTGCACCAGTTTATCAATACGTGGCTGAAGGACTTCGTAAATACCATCCATATCCTCCCCTTCTATCCATATTCATCAGACGATGGTTTCTCGGTCATTGATTATACGTCCGTCGATCCCGCCCTGGGGGAATGGGAGCACATCGAGCGCATCAAGTCCGATGGTTTCCGGCTCATGTTCGATGCGGTGATCAACCACATATCCATCCAGAGCGATTGGTTTCGCGCCTTCCAGGATGGCAATCCGCGCTACAAGGATACCTTCATTACAGTTGATTCAGAGACTGATCTCTCGCAGGTGACGCGTCCGCGTGCACATCCGCTGCTCACACCCTTCGAAACGGCACGGGGTAATGAACTTGTCTGGACGACTTTCAGTCCCGATCAGGCGGATTTAAATTACAAAAACCCGAACACACTGCTCGATGTGATCAAGGTCCTGTTGACCTACATTGATCGAGGAGCAGATATCATACGACTCGACGCCGTCGCCTACCTTTGGAAGGAAATCGGCACCAGCTGCATCCATCTGCCGCAAACCCATGCCATCATCCAACTTCTTCGGGCAATGGTCGATACGGTCGCCCCTGGCGTGCTGCTCATCACCGAAACCAATGTTCCCCACCGGGAAAACATTTCCTATTTCGGGAATGGATCGAACGAAGCCCAGCTCGTCTATAACTTCACGCTGCCACCGCTAACCGCCCACGCTATCCTTACTGGCTCGGCTAGCCATCTGACCAAATGGGCACAGGACCTCGAAGCCCCTTCACACGGTGATGCATTTTTTAATTTCACGGCTTCGCATGACGGGATCGGCCTCATGCCCCTTACTGGAATCCTCAGCCAGGATGATCTGGACATGCTCGTGCGCCAGACGCAGGCAGGCGGAGGTTCCGTCTCATATAAAAAAGATGGCAACAGCTCAACCATTCCGTATGAGCTCAATATCTCGTATTACGATCTGCTTAATGGAAATGGATCAGGGACTATTCATGAGTTTCAGGTGGAGCGCTTCATCGTTTCGCAGGCGATCATGCTGGCGTTGGCCGGTATACCGGGCATCTATCTTCACAGCCTGCTGGGATCACGAAGCTACCCTGCCGGGGTGAAGCAAACTGGCCAGGCGCGCACGATTAACCGCGAGAAGCTTGCTGTCGATTCGGTTGAGACTGCCCTGCAGCAGGCGGGAGATCTGCGCTCGGCTGTATTCCGGAGCTACCGTAGACTGCTCGAGCTCCGCTCTCGTGAACGCGCTTTTCATCCCGAAAGCCCTCAACGCATCCTGCGTTTGGATCCGCACATCTTCGCCATCCAACGCCAGGTCAAGGATAGCCTAGAGACGATCTTGGCGCTGCATAACATCTCAGACGAGTTCGTCTCGCTCTCCATCCCCTTTTCTCATTCGAATCCAACCTGGGTAGATCTTCTGACCGGGGTAGAAGTTCACCTTCAGGGTGAGATCCTAAACCTTGAAATGTCCCCTTACCAGGTTGCCTGGCTGAAGAATGATGCTGGCGCCTCTCAATGAGCAGGTAGAAAGAAGTGCATTTATTTCGGTCAGCGGCTAAGGCCATGCCACTAGGGAATTGAATTCAGCGCTGTCAAATGCGCCGTCGAATTATTGCGTGATTTCCTGGGGGATTGATGAAAATAGAGGCTCCATTTCAGCCCCCATTGTCGGCGATGGGGGCAAAACGGATTCCAAGCCTACAGATTAATCGATCTGAGACCGAAGCGAGTTGTGCAGGTGATTAGATTGATAATCGGGAGCCCAGCAGAACCGGCCAGAAGTTCCGGCCGGTTCAACACAGGTGAAGAACCTGAAATTACGTCCTGGGCTCGCTTAGCAGCTACCAGGAAGCAGTTGTCTTGTCAGCGGTATTGAGGTTTTGAAGGTGATGCGGTAGTTGCTAGGGTTTCTGAATTGGAAGTGTCAGCTCCAGCGTGAAACGATCTCCCCCGTCACGGAGCCGGGTATTACCCGCCAACCCATCGATATAGATGTTAATGTTTTTCTCACCGGCCAAGGTGGCCGATGGAGATATGATCGCGACGTAACCCTGAGCCCTGAGCGAGTCGGCAAGTGCCCAGCAGGCGGAAAACGCTCGATTCCGAGACAAAGTAGCCTTCCTGGTCTGTGAACCGCTAGGCCAGCTGCCGGGCAGACTTCTCTGGCTGGTCCAGCGCTAACTGGATGATCTGGTCGCACACTGGCTCGGGCAGATGGTTCCCCTGGCCTAGTCCACCAGGACAGGCAGAACTGCCGGCTCTTCGACGGCTGCGGCTCCTATTCCCCGTCTTGTTGGTATTGCTGGTACCAACGATAGAAACTGCCCCGTCCGCCAATCCGGGGCGGGCTGCGTGGTACATCTAGTTCGGCCAGGGTGCGTCCGACCGGCAAGGCGGAGTGTTCGACCAAGTCGATGATCTCCCGCTTCTCGGACGCCGAGCGCCGCATCATCTGTCCCATGGCGGTTCCTTGCCCAGCAAGCTTTTTTTTCTCTGGCACCGCCCGCCAGGGCAGATGTGAGCACGCGGTTCTTCAGTGCTAGCTCAGCCACCAGTTGTTTCAGTTGTTCAAGCTCCGCCCGCATCTCGTTCACCTGCCGGCTATCCGCCTGGCGTTCGACGTCGCCCACCAAGCGTTGTTTCCCTGCCTCCAGGAAGTCCTTGCTCCACCGATAATAGAGGTTCGACGGAATGCCCTCCCGGCGGCACAGGGCAGCGACGCTGATTTCACCACGCAAGCCCTCTAAGACGATCCGGACCTTCTCCTCCGCCGAGTACTTCTTACGCGTGACCCGACAGATCGTTCGGACAGTCGCTTCCACACTCTCTTTCTTCTCGGCCATTTTCTCTCCCGTTTTGCCTAACTATGACCCAGAAGTGTGTCTTAGCAAATCGCCATCATTGTCCCATTTGGTTTGACGACATACAACGGGTAATTGACTTTGCCACACATCTTCCGCTAGAATGGAACTATCTTGGGGAATTCTGCACTAGCATCGAAGCATCTTTCCAGACGCGTGTCCTGATCGGCCTAGCCACGTGATTAGCGAAAGAAGGTCCACCGAGGCTACCCGTGCGTTCCGTAGACAACTTGAGAGAGGGGTGTCCCATGAACTTCGGCGGTTATAAGAACCGGGTCGCTTGGTTGGATTTAGCTTCCGGGCAGACCGAGTACAAGCCCATTGATGAGGAAGATGCCCGCAAGTACATCGGCGGGCGCGGCTTGGGTGCCAAGTACGTCTTTGACAACGGCCCACAGGTAGAACCTCTCAGCCCAGACAATATCCTGTGCCTGATGACCGGCCCACTCAGTGGCACGGACGTTAGCCTGAGTGGCCGTATCGCTGCATGCACGAAATCACCTCTCACTGGCACGATCGTCGACTCCCACCACGGCGGTTGGTCCGGCGCACGGCTCAAATGGGCCGGGTTGGATGGTATCGTTTTTAGTGGCAAGAGCGAGAAGCCCGTCTATGCCCTTGTGGAAAGCGGACAGATCAGCCTGCATGACGGCTCCGACCTCTGGGGAAAGGGCGCGCACGATACGGTCAAGACTCTGCAAGAAAAATATGGCGAGAAGGACGTGTCGGTGATGACGATTGGTCAGGCCGGCGAAAACTTGGTCACCTTCGCATGCATCATGAACGAGCATGACCGGGCTTCCGGCCGAGGCGGCACTGGCGCAGTCATGGGGTCAAAGAACCTGAAGGCCATCGTGGTGAAGGGTATCCACGCCGATCGACCGCGCCCCTTCAACAAGGAAGGCTTCAAAGAGGCTCACGCCAGGGGGCTGGAGCAACTGATGGACGAGGCCGTTGTGACCTCCCCTAGGAAGGGCGGGCTCTCGGTCTATGGCACCAACGTATTGATGAACATGGTCAACGCGATCGGGGCCATGCCCACCCGGAACGCCAAGTCCACTTACTTTAAGCCCCACGAGAAGCTCAGCGGCGAAACGGTGAAGGAAACCATCCTTGTGGGTGATCCGACATGCCATGCTTGCCCGGTGGCCTGTAAGAAGGAGGTGGAGATCACCGAGGGGCCTCATGCTGGCCTACACATGGAGAGTGTTGAGTACGAATCGGCCTGGGTGTTCGGCGCCAACTGCGACATGAGCGATGTCGCCGCTCTAGCCGCTCTGATTGACCGCTGCAACGATTATGGTCTGGACACCATCGAGGCCGGCAACGCCCTCTCCGTTGTGATGGAGGCCACGGAGCGTGGCCTGCTCGACGGCGACGGCCTCGCATGGGGAGATTCCGACGGGATGCTTGAACTCCTGCGCAAGATCAGCTTCCGCGAGGAAATCGGCGACGACATCGCCAATTCCCCGGCGCGTGCAGCCGAGAAGTGGGGCGCGCCCGAGATCTCCATGTCGGTCAAGGGCATGTCCATCGCCGCGTACGATCCCCGAGGCATCAAGGGCATGGGCATTGCCTATGCCACTTCAAACCGCGGCGCGTGCCACCTGCGCGGCTACACTCCTGCGGCCGAGGTGATAGGCAACGTTCTTGGCCCTGCTGAAGTGACCGACCCGCTCGCGTGGAAGGGGAAAGGCAAACTCACCGTCATCTTCCAGAACGTCCATGCTGTGACAGACTGTCTGGATATCTGCAAGTTCGCCACCTTCTCCGAGAACCTGGATGCGTTCGCAGAGCAGTATTCCACCATCACCGGCAACCCGATGGATGCCGATGGCTTGCTGAAGGTGGGCGAGCGCGTCTACAACCTGGAGCGCCGCTACAACAACCTAGCCGGCTTCGGCGAGGGCTCAGACTACCTGCCAGATCGGTTCCTGAAGGAACCCTCCGACGGCCCCGGCTCCAAGGGCCAAGTGTGTGAGCTAGACGAGATGCTGGCCGAGTACTACGCGGAGCGCGGCTGGGAAAATGGCGTTGTGCCAGAAAGCAAGCTCAAGGAGTTGGAGATCATCTAGCCGAGCAGTTCATCGCTCTACGAAGTTGCGTGCACCGGCGGGCCAACTGGCCCGCCGGATTCGTTACCTGAAGATGAATGAAGAGAAAGCCATCCCGCTCAGGTTCCCTTATCCCCCAGATCGCTCAATTTGGTCCCCGCGGGCAGTGGCACAGGAGTCAAGACTCCTCGGCAAGCGAACAGCACAACAGACGCCCCATCCGGGATTTCTGCCTCTAGTCCTCCTACTGTATATGAAAACCGTCCGTTGATGACCACCTGAACATAGGACCTGAGTTCCTCACCTGCTGTCAGAAGGTCTGCAACATCGAATTGATCCGCAATGGCTTTCATCAGGTCTCGAAGTGTGTTCCCCCTGTAGGCGAATTCGACTTCGTTTTGCTCCACCCGTGCCCGAAAGTCGGTCGTGAATCTAAGAGTGACGCGTGTGAGATCCTCTGCGCTCATACCATCTCCACGGCATGGAGCGGCCCAGTGGATTGTCCTCCAAATGTAGCTTTGAAGGCATTGGGGGCTATCGTTAGCCGTCTAGAACGCCACAACATAAGAATGGATCAACACTACCATCGCCCCGTCAGGGATGTGAGCCCCCCAGCCTCCTGTGGTATGTGAAAAGCGCCCGTTGATAGCCACACGCACGTAAGGCTTGAGTTTATAACTTCCTGCCAGGAGCAGATCAGCGATGTCATATCGCTGCAAGACAGCTGGGATGAACTCCTTTAACGTATCCCCTTCGAACGCAAACTCTATTTGGTTCTGCCCCACCCGGGCACGAAAGTGGCTGGTGAATTTGAGGGTCACGTGGGTGAGGTCGTCCCCGCTCGAACCTCCCCCTACCGGGGGAAACACAGCTAGACTGTCATCATCGGACAGGAGCGTTTCCACACCTTCCAGGTGACGGACATCGCGGCCATTGAGCAGCACCGCCACATGTCCGGCTAAAGAACCGTCGGGATACCATATCGCCTCGCTAAGTCTCGGATAGCGCTCTACCAATACATGGAGTACATCGCCTACGGTTTGCTGGCCCGCGACGGGTATCTCTACCTCGGGTGTTCCCGCGATCTGCCGCAGAGTCGCATACAGTCTGGCTTTCACAAATTCCTTCCTACTGGTCTCTAGGAATCCATCCGAACAGCCAACAGTGGCAGATCTTCGGGCCGCAGGCTCAGCAGAATGGCATGGGGGTCTGATCGGCCGCTTTTCGGGATGGTTCCCCGATCCGGGATTCCGCGGGGCTACTTTCCGGATGCAAATCTACACCCGAACGGGAGAAAACACAATCATTCCACTCTCGGCAGGCGGTCGTGTGGGAATGGCCAAGTAGGCGGCCGCGGGCTGGAGCCTCCGCAGAAAGGCGGCCAGTTCCCCCAACTGCTCGACGCCATCGTTCACGCCTGAGACAAGCATGGTTTCAATGACCAGCACACCCGCCCGGGACAAGGCGCGTTCCAGGTATGCGAGAGTCTTCTCCACTAAGATCCGTTTGTCATTCACGTCGATAAGGAACAAAGGCACAGTTTGCTCGGATCGCAAGATGAGCTATTAGAGACTGTTTAAACAGTATCGAATCAAAGCATACACATCCAGTGAGAAGGAGATTGAAAGCCCGCTTGAGATTGCTGCAAGGGATCTCTCTTGACTGCGGAGAGCATGGTCGAAGTCAATCCGGATTAGTCTTATACCATCTCGTACAATGTCATGCTCCAGTCCTCGCGTGCCCTGGTGCTTCGGATAGGATACCGTCTATGGAGGCCCAATCACAATGCCATCATCATCCAATATATTCAGGAGACAATTGTTGATGAGCATCGTAAGTATGTGGGGTTATTCGATCAAATGCGGTGAAAGCGGAACCGATTGGTTTATGACACAGCAAAGCTTGTGGCTACCAATGAATGTGTGCAGGCATTATCCTTAGCGGGTGAGTTTGTAGCAAGCCTTCATGACCTCATAACCCCGGAATAATCCGGCTCTTCACTTTCCCCTAGGTTTGGTTTCGTCTCTGTTTTCGATCATGGAAATAATCGACTGCGCTTATCACTCGCGCAGCTTGTGAATTGACACTATCAAACCCCGAAACATAGGGGTTGAAGAAATATCTTTACAATTCCTGTAAATAGCTCTCCTCCTGGACGCCGAGGGACGTCCACGTCCCGCCAGTGGGACGGCCATGTCCCATATACCCCCCCTCAATTTTAATACAATCAATCTATGAATTGCGATCCGAAATTGGTTACCCCGCTAATCTCAAGGGCTTCCATGCTTCCAGAATCCCAATTGACATGCCCTATCCGTCATCCCAATCGTATGTCTGGAGAAACGCTCGAGAGAGCTGATCTCAGATGTATCGAGTGTGGGTTCTTTCATGATGCTACAAACAAAAAGTGATTTAGCTGGGGTTCACAACGTGACTTGTCTTCGGTCCATTTTCTGGGGTCGAATCCAGACCAAACACAAAATGCCCCTCCGATTAGTTCTCAATCATAATGGCTCATTTTCTTAGAAAAAAAGAGATTCTGGGATTGATGCAAGCACAAAATAACAAACGATTAACTAGCACTTATCCGGAAGACTCTATGAAAGAATGGTGGCATACCTGCTTGGCTATCAATCACACGAGGTTCACATGGAAAAGAGCAATGGAAACGAGAAGGCAGCCCAAGAGGGAAACAATAGCTTCTATCATGGCGGTCGTCTGACAAATTCCTCATCGTTCTTTCGAGATATTCCAGGGTCTGAATCTTCGACGCATATTGCGGGAGACTCACATGGCCGCACCCACAACGCTCTCCGGATCTTATTTTGGCTGGCAAATCTGGTGTATCTCACTCCCGATCATTTCTGTGCACTAGAGAATGAGCTCCGGCTGTCGACCATTGATGATTTAGAGCATCTGGAAAGTAACAAATATATCCAAAAACTGGTCCTTCTCGGTGGTGAAGAGAAGGATCAATTCTATGTTTACTGTCTTGATACGAAAGGCGCTCAGGAGGCTTCCAGACTCATCAACCAGAAAGTACAGAAACCTCTTAAAAACGAGCGCAATTCTATCAACCTGTACCACGATATTGCCGTAAGTGAGGCAATGGTTGGTTTGATTGCATGCCTGGGAGTAGGTCGATTGGACACCCTCCTGGTTGGTAAAAGACTCTGGAAGAGAATGGGGTTCGTTTCTCGTCGGGACGGTTACTACCCAGATGCATATCTCGGATTTTTCGTCGATGAGGAAAACCGGGTTATTCGTCATCTTTTTCTTGAAGTTGATC
>DAOUEJ010000006.1:0-24252 GCA_034430615.1 Anaerolineales bacterium
TCGCGCTCAAGTGCGCGTAGAGCGACTGCCAACCGTTGCCGTGATCCAGGACAATCACATAGCCATAACCCCAATCGTTCCACCCGGCATACACCACCACGCCTGTATCGGAGGCGAAGATTGCATTGCCTGTATCGCCAGCCAGGTCGATCGCGGGATGGATCGAGGAGTAGTTGTACCCGGAGATGTAATGCGAAGGGGTGGGATAGACAAAGGAGCCGGTGCCTACCGCGCCGTCCACAACTGTGCCGCATGCACCTGGCCCAAGGATTTTTGCTACACCCGGGTTGGCGCGCGTGATGCGCGGGGCGCTCCAGCTGACCAGTTCACGATGTCCACCGGGTATCATCAGAACGGAACCAGCTTCGATATCCGGGTTGCCCGGATCCATATTCGGATCGAGGTTGTTGCCCGGCCAAGTGAGGATTTCCTGCGGATCGACCCCGAAGAAACGCGCCACACCATTCAAGCCGTCACCTGCATGCCAGACGTAGAGTGTGCCGTCGACAGGCGGAATCTTCAAGATCTGCTCGGGGGACAGCCGGTGTGGATCATCACGCAGGATGTCGTCATTTCCCCACAAGATGCTCTCCGGCTTCAGGCCAAATTTATCAGCGATCCCAAAGACCGTATCACCAACTTGGACCTGGTACTTGATCACGTCCAGTCGTGGCCGTTCAGGGAAGACGGTGTGCAGCTTAGAAGTCCGCACAACGCTGGCTTCGACTGCACCCCCACCAGCGAACGGTGGCAGTTCGGCATGATTGACATTCTGCTCGAGGGGGATCTCTGCGAGGGCCGAGGCTTCGGCTTGCTCTACGGAGTCTGGTAATGGATCCTGCGGCAGCGTATTCCACCCTAGCCTTGCCGCCCAGACGCCGAGGGCGATCACAACAAGCAGCGCCAGGTGCCCCGTGATGCGCAGTAAAGGCTCACGCAGGGTAAGTCGAGCGATGCTGATCCAGAGCGAGATGCGTGCTAACACAGATCCATTGGCAACCGGAGCCGGGTTCTCTGGCTTAGGTTTCGGGGCAGCTTGAGTGTTTGCATCCATCGCGCGTATCCTATCAGCCTGGTCACTGTTGGTCAAGATTTGAGCTTTCCATCAAGGGAGCACGAACCACGGGTTTATAAATCCGCCCTCATACCTTACCTCGAAGTGAAGGTGAGGCCCGGTCGAATTGCCCGTTGATCCCGCCAATCCAATACTCTGCCCCTGGAGTACGCTCTGTCCACAGCCTACATTGACTTGGCTCAAGTGGCCATAGAGTGTCTGCCAACCGTTGCCGTGATCGAGCATGACCATGTTGCCGTACCCGACGATTGACCAGCCGGCGAACACAACCACACCGCTGTCGGCCGCCGAGATGCCTGTTCCCACACCGGCGGCGATGTCGATCGCCAGATGGCCCGACCAGTAGTCGTTTCCTGAGACATAATGATTGGGTGCCGGCCAGATGAAACCGCCAGTGCCGATCACACCCGTGTAGGTGCCCGAGCATACACCGGGTCCGAATGCGGAGCCAACCCCTGCCTGGCCGCGGGCGATCGTCGGTACGAGCCACTGCTGAAATGCCCGTTTCCCGCCTGGCACGATGAGCCATTCCCCGGGTGTTAGCGCTGGATTCAATGGATCCAGTTTATTCCCAGGCCAGGAAGAGATATCCTCCTCAGTCACCCCAAAGAAGTTGGCCACTTTCGAGAGATCATCCCCTGCTTGCCACTGATAGTAGGTCCCATCAACAGGTAAAATATTGAGCTCCTGCCCGGAACGAAGCAAGTGTGGATCATCGTTTAAGACTTCGTAATTCCCCCACAAGACCGTTTCAGGTTCAATCTCGAACTTGTCGGCGATCCCAAAGACCGAGTCGCCCGACTGAACCGTATAGCGTAGGATGTCGATCCTCGAGCGGGTCGGTTTAACCGTGCGTAACTCCACATTGCGGGCTAGCATGGCTGACTTGGGTACCGGACTGAATTCAGGCAGCTGGATCTGATCAGGGTCATATTCGTTCTGTTGTGCGTGGGTGGGGATTGCTGTTATAGCGTTCAGTTCCCGCTCGGACGCAAGATTCAACCGAACAGTCCAGGCTGCAACCAAAAAGGCCGCAATCGATAGAACGAGCGGCAGGATGCGTTTCATCACTGAATAGGATAATAACCCAAGGCAGGCCGGATGTGAGCGCAAACTCAATCGACGGAGAGCGTCTCCAGGAACTCGAGGTTGTTTTCCGTCTGGGCAACCCGGGTTAGGATGGCTTCGGTCGCGTTCGTGATATCCATGCTCGAACCGTTGGGGCCATCGATGATCTGATTGAACATGCGCCGCATGAGCCAAACACGCTGCGTGATGTCAGGACCAAGGAGCAGTTCCTCGCGCCGTGTGGATGAGCGATCGATATCGAAGGCCGGGAATACTCGACGCTCCTGGAGCTTGCGCGACAAATGCAGCTCCATGTTGCCGGTGCCCTTGAACTCCTCGTAGACAACATCGTCCATGCGTGAACCCGTGTCCACAAGGCAGGTTGCGATGATAGTCAGTGAACCGCCCTCTTCGATGTTACGGGCTGCTCCAAAGAAGCGTTTCGGGGGGTAGAGTGCGGCGGGATCGATGCCGCCGGAGAGCGTGCGGCCGGAAGGTGTCACCAGCAGGTTGTAGGCACGCGAGAGGCGGGTGATCGAGTCGAGCAAGATGACCACATCCTTGCCGCACTCAACCAGCCGCTTCGCCCGTTCAAGGGCCATCTCTGCTGCCCGGACGTGTGAGCTAACCGGTTCATCGAAGGTGGAGGCGATCACTTCGGCGTCAACCGATCGATCCATATCGGTGACTTCTTCCGGGCGTTCGCCGATTAGTGCAACCATCAGATGTACACCAGGATAGTTGGTGGAAATGGCGTTTGCGATCTGCTTCAAGACGGTCGTCTTCCCGGCCTTGGGAGGCGAGACAATCAAGCCGCGCTGACCCTTACCGATCGGCGTTATCAGGTTAATCATGCGTGTCGCCAGCGTGAAGCGATCCGTTTCGAGGTCAAACCTTTCAAGGGGGAAGATAGGCGTCAAATCCTCAAAGCGCGGCCTGTCCTTCGCCTCCTCAGGATCCATCCCATTGATAGATTCCACCCGTAATAAACCAAAATATTTTTCCGTATCCTTCGGGGGGCGAATCTGACCGATGACCATATCGCCGGTTCGCAATCCGAAACGTCGAATCTGAGACTGTGAGACATAAATGTCGTTCCGTCCCGGCAAATAGTGATCAGCCCGGAGGAATCCCATCCCCTCGTTCATGATCTCCAGCACCCCACCTCGTAATTCAAGGCCTCGCTTCTCAGCATCGGCCTGCATGATCTGAATGATCAAGTCTTCCTTCTTCAGGCGTGAGGCTCCCGGGATGTCATAATCCTTCGAGAGGGCGCGTAAATCCGCCAAAGTCATCGCTTCAAGCTGTCCGATATTCATTCAAGGACTCCCTGCAGAACAAGTTAGATGTCAAAGATAGAGGAAAGATAAGGTTTGAACCTTAAGCCGTCACCTTGCATCGGTCACTGGACGGGATTTGGATAAAGATCGATGTCAATTCTGGGTCGATCGATGGGGAGGCCACACTCAGGTGGCCGTTTCTCAATAACGTAGGGATTATAGCATGCAGGAATCCCTTCTGCAAGGAGAACCATCTTCCCACTTCCAAATCATAATCTCGCAGCATGTCTAACTAATTTCATTCCCTGGATAATCAGGACTGCGTTTACAAGTGCGAACCAGAGCAGTGACCAGCCGAGCAGTAAACCCGCACCGATTATTGTCCCGGGTAAGCGCGCTTCGATCTGTTCAACGCTCGAGGCCAGGCTTCCCAATGTCTCACCCCCGGTCTTGATCGCCTTTCTCAACCCGGCCAGTTCTCCTCGAAAATCATCAAGCGCGAGTTCCGTGCTACCGATCTCAGGGTGCATCTCATTCAATACATCACTGAACTGGTTCAGATCAACCTGCAGTTCGATCAGCGGAGCTCCCAAAGGGGCAATCCCGTTTGCTGCCTGAACTAAGCTGGCGTCGAGCGGCTGGGTCGGGTCATACTCAATGATCCCCAGGAACGGAATCCTGCTCAGCAGGCGCAGAAGCGAGTCGATCGCCGCCGCACCATCACTTGCAGACCGCAGCGATAACTCGGTCGACTCCAGCGTCACCGGCATCTGGTCCCCCAGGAAGGTGGCCATGTCATCTAGCAGCGGCGTGACAGCGATCAGGCTGTCATCGATGTCACCCGATAAACCCGCCGCCTTCTCGAGCAGCCCATCGAGCTCATCCAAGGTCGCCCGCTGGCTGGCCAAATCTCCAGAGGCGGTCCGGAGCGACCCCCCCAGCGATTGTAGCTCGGCCATTGCGTGCATTTGAAAACGATGGAGCAGGAAAGGCATGCTGATCAAGAGAAATGCAGCCATGACAAGCCCGCTCCAGCCGAAGCCCCGCATCGCCAGGCCTAACCATCTTAGGCTGGTGCCCAGGGAGGCTGCATGCATGCTGCGATCTTGATCACCGATAACTGACTGCGGTGGGAGTCCCTGATCTGGATCAATCAATCCGGTCATAGGGTATTTCACTTAAGGCCATCAACTTTTCCCAACGATGTGTTGCGATGATTTCTCGTACCGTCCCCGTTCGCCCTCGCATCACCAGGCTGTGTGTTCGGGCACCCGTTCCGAAGTACTTGACACCATCGAGCAGCTCGCCATCGGTGATGCCTGTAAGTGCAAAGAAAACGTCGTCGCTTGAAACCAGATCATCGATCGAAAGGATCGCGTCCAGATCATAACCGAGCTCGCGCGCCTTCTGCGCTTCTGTTTCGTTGCGAGGATATAAACGGCCTTGAATTTCACCGCCCATGCACTTCAATGCACAAGCTGCCAGGACCCCTTCGGGTGTGCCACCTATCCCAACCAGAAGATCGATCCCGGCTTCGACCCGGGCTGTCATTACTGCGCCGGCTACATCCCCATCCATGATAAGGCGGATCCGCGCGCCTGTTTTACGCACCTCCCGGATCAACTCTTCATGCCTCGGTCGATCAAGGATGACAACTGTAAGGTCATCGACATCAGCGTTCTTCGCCTTCGCCACAGCCTTCAGGTTATCTTCGATGGGCGCATCCAGATCGATATGTCCCTTGGCCTCGGGGCCAGTGGCGATCTTATACATATACACGATCGGGCCCGGGTTAAACATGCTGCCTGACTCTGCAAGGGCAACGGTGGCCACCGAATTAGTACGTCCCTCGGCCAATAAGCGGGTTCCCTCAACCGGATCCACAGCGATATCGACCTTCGGACCATTACGTGTCCCAAGTTTTTCGCCATTGAAGAGCATGGGAGCTTCGTCCTTCTCGCCTTCACCGATGACGATCACCCCGTCAATGTCAAGCGAATTCATCACCAGACGCATCCCATCCACGGCCGCCTGATCACCCTTGATTTTATCCCCGCGCCCCATCCAACGGCCGGCGCCGAGCGCTCCCGCTTCAGTGACCCGTACCAGATCCAGGGCTAGATTGCGTGAGGGTTTTTCCATCATGTGTCAATACCTCCAGGAGGATGGGCGGAGTCAGCGCGAGAAGAACTGTGCCAGGTAGAACCCGAGCACTCCTGCCCAGAGCCAGGAATCAAGACGGTCGAGCGCACCACCATGTCCAGGGAGCAGCCTACCGGTGTCCTTGATCTTCAGTTCACGTTTGAACATGCTTATACCCAGGTCACCTATGGGTGCCAGTGCAGCAATGACACCACCGGTGAGCAGGCCTGCGAGCGGGCTGAGGGGAGAACCCGAACTGAGTGCCACCTGCCACAACTGGCTCAACCCCCACCCTCCCAGTGCGCCTCCCAGGATGCCCGCCAGGTAGCCCTCGACCGATTTCTTTGGACTCACGCGTGGTGATAGACGGTGATGTCCAATCCAATGTCCTACCAAGTATGCCGCACTATCTGCCAACCAAATCGACGGGAGCGCGGTCATGAACCACCACAAGCCATCAGGTCTCGAGCGGAGAGAGATAAGATAGGCGCCGATCCAACCGATGTAAACCAGGCCGGTCGTGGTCAGGGCGAAGTCCATCCCGGGGGTCTCAGCTCCCCGCTCATAATCTACAGCATGCCAGGTCATTGCCAACAGGATGAAAGCTGCCAGGAGGCTGGCATCGTGTTCAAAGGTCCAAAGCAGTCGACCGAGCGGGAGCAGAAAAGCGGATGCCACCAGGATAGGAATGGCCGGGCGACGCCCGGCCTTCCGGTACATCAAACCAAATTCGGTCGCGGCCAGCCCCAGAACGATAACGATGCCGATCCCAAAGAGCCAGCCCCCTTCGCCAATCACCCACATAATGAGCGGGATGAGCAGAAGGGAGATAGCTACTCGTTCTCTCAGCATGCTATGGGGTGGAAAGCCGATCGGGGACACGGCCGTAGCGGCGTTCTCGCTGAGCGAAATCATGCAGCGCTTCGAGAAGCTCGTCGGGGCCAAAATCCGGCCAGAAAGTTGGTGTCAGATACCACTCAGAATACGCGGACTGCCAGATGAGGAAATTGCTCATCCGCATCTCACCCGAAGTGCGAATGATCAAGTCCGGGTCAGGCGTACCAGCGGTGTAGAGATAGGTCGAGATTGACTCCTCGGTCACATCTTCCGGTGCGATGCCATCCGAGATCATCTTCTGGATTGCGTGAACGATCTCATCCCTTCCACCATAATTCCAGGCAACAGTCAGGACTAGGCGGTCGTTATCCTTTGTGAGTTCAATTGCAGAGAGCACTTTCTTCTGCAGCTGCGGGCTGAGGCGCTCAAGTCGTCCGATATGACGGAGTTGGACCCCATTTTTATGGAGTTGCTCGAGTTCGCGGTCGATGACTTCCTCGAGGATGTTGATTAATCCGCGTACTTCTTCCTCTGGCCGCTGCCAATTTTCAGTGGAGAAGGCGTAAATCGTAAGATACTCGATGCCGTATTCGACCGCTGCCTCCAGTAAACGGCGCAAGTTGTCGACACCAGCTCGATGGCCCGCCAGGCGTGGCAGGCCGCGGGCACGAGCCCAACGACCATTTCCGTCCATGATAATCGCGACATGGACCGGAATCGTGTCTGGCAGACTTTTCTTAGGTGTGCGTTTCATAGGGATTCGCAGGATGGGTCAAACTTCCAGGACCTCGGCTTCCTTCCGGTCCGAAATCCCGTTGATGTCCTCAATGTTACGATCCGTCAGCTTCTGGAGATCATCTTCTCCGCGTTTGAGTTCATCTTCAGAGATCATCTTCTCACGCTCGAAATCGCGCATGTCATTCTGGACATCACGCCGTACGTTGCGGACAGCGACGCGTGCCTCCTCGGCCCGACTTCGCACATGGCGAACCAGCTCATGCCGCCGTTCTTCGGTCAATGCAGGGATATTCAGGCGGATGATCTTTCCATCGTTGGATGGCGTCAGACCCAGATCGGAAATCATGATAGCTCGCTCAATATCCTTCACACTGGCCGGGTCGAAGGGCCGGATCGTCAACAAGCGCGGCTCAGGGGCTGAGATCGTTGCTAGCTGTACTAGAGGGGTGGGAGCGCCGTAGTACTCCACATCCAGCCGTTCGACAAGCGCCGGAGAAGCACGGCCGGTGCGGATTGCGCCGAGATCGTCCTCCAGCGCATGCAGGGCACCCTTCATTCGATTATCGGCTTCGGCAAGTGCATCCTTAACCATGGTGCAGCTCCTCGCACAGACAGTAGACAATGCCGGGTATTAGCCTATAGGATAATTCAAAAATCAGGATTTTGCGAAACCCGGACCGGTAGACCAGTCACCGGAAACTGAAACAGTTGACGGAAGAATCGGATACAGAAGAACGCCCTGTGACCCGGTCAGTCGCTGATGATCGTCCCTACGTGTTCACCCGTTACAGCTTTTGTCAGGCTGCCAGGTTGCCACATGTCGAGGACCAGGATCGGTAGCTGATTATCCATGCAGAGCGAAATAGCGGTGCTATCCATCACGGCCAAACGGAGGTTAAGCGCATCGATGTACTTGAGATGGTCAAACCGCTTTGCATCCGGGTTCGTCTCGGGATCCGAGTCGTATACCCCATCGACCTTGGTGGCCTTGATGACGATATCCGCATCGATCTCCATCGCACGCAGAGCAGCCGCGGTATCCGTCGAGAAATAAGGATTACCCGTCCCTCCGCCCAGGATGACGATCCGTCCCTTCTCCAGATGGCGCATTGCCCGACGGCGGATGTATGGTTCTGCAACGGCGCGCATCTCCAAGGCGGACATTACACGGGTAACGGCTCCGCTGCGCTCAAGAGCGTCCATCAAAGCCAGGGAGTTGATGACGGTTCCAAGCATTCCCATATAATCCGCGGTTGCCCGTTCCATGCCGCGTTCGATGCCCTCTCGACCACGCCAGAGATTCCCAGCGCCAATGACGATCGCCACCTGGACACCAAGTGCGCGCACCGACTGGACAGTATCCGCGACCTCTTCCGCCCGATCGGGATTGATGCCAAAGCCACTTTTTCCCGCGAGCACCTCGCCGCCCAGTTTCAGTAAAATGCGCTTGTAGATTGGCTCTGTCATGTCTGCCTCACGCTTACGCTCAGGTTAAGCCTATGAGCAAAAAGGGCCAACTCAGCGTTGGCCCGGGATCCTAGTCCAGCTCTTCCCCTACTTCCCAGCGCTCAAAGCGCCGGATCAGGATATTCTCGCCCGTGCTGGCGATGGTCTCCTTGAGCAGGTCGTCAACAGTTTTGGAGTCTTCCCTTATGTAGGCCTGTTTGAGCAGGACGACATCTTCATAAAATTTCTGCAAGCGTCCTTCAACGATGCGATCGATGACGTTCTCTGGTTTGCCCTCACCCTCGGCGAATTTGCGGGCGCTGGCGCGTTCGCGTACGACGATATCCTCGGGTACGTCCTCGTCGGAAACCCACTGTGGTGATGCAGCTGCGATTTGGAGTGCGATCTCGTGTGCAAACGTTCGGAAGCCATCGGTGCGGGCGACGAAATCGGTTTCGCAATTGATCTCAACCATCACGCCGACCCTGCCATCGCCATGGCTGTATAGCTCAAGCATGCCGTTGCGAGCCTCACGCCCAGCCCGCTTCTCAGCGTCGGCCAAACCCTTTTCCCGCAACAGGATGATCGCCTGCTCGAGATCCCCTCCACTTTCATCCAGGGCCTTCCTGCAGTCGAGCACACCTGCGCCGGTCATTTCGCGCAGTTTTTTGATCTCTTCAGCGGAAACGCCCATAACTAGTCGTCCTCCCCCTCATCGTCATCATTGTCGTCATCGTCATCATCATCGTCATCATTGTCGTCATTATCGTCATCGTCGTTGGCGTCGTCATCGGTATCGTCGGCGGCGATATCTTCTTCACCGTCGTCCTCGCCGTTCTCATCAGCATCTTCCGCCTCATCTTCGGCGTCGGTTTCATCCTCAGCAGTTTCCGCCGCATCTTCCTCAACTGCTTTTTCTGCTTCGGGAGCCGCCTTTCCCTCCCCCTGGTCACCGAACTCACCACTTTGGAGCTTAGCCAAGGTCGCTTCGCCCAGCAGTTCTTCGTCACTCATCTCGGCCGCGGCTGCTTCGGCAGCCTCCGCAGTAGCATCCGCAGGCTGCTCGGGTTCCTCATCCTTGCGCATGGCTTTCCCTTCCAGGACTGCGTCCGCCAGACGACCCGTCAAGAGCTTGATAGCCCGGATGGCGTCGTCGTTAGAGGGAATGACATAATCAATGACACGAGGATCGCAGTTTGTGTCAACAAGGGCGATGATCGGGATATCGAGCAGGTTGGCTTCGTGAATGGCGGTATCTTCCTGGCGCACATCGACGACAAAGAGTGCCTGCGGCACACCACGCATCTCACGGATACCGCCCAAGCGGCCCTCCAGCTTATCGATGTCGCGCGTGAGCCCGAGAGCTTCCTTCTTCGTCATGAGTTCAAATTCACCCGCATCTCGCCGGCGCTCAAGCGATTCTAGTTCATCAATGCGGCTGCGGATCGTGCGCCAGTTGGTAAGAGTGCCACCTAACCAGCGCAGGTTTACGTAAGGCATCCCGCAGCGTTTGGCTTCGATCTCGATCGTTTCCTGTGCCTGGCGCTTCGTCCCTACAAAGAGGATTGCACCGCCATCCGCGACGATATCGCGGACGAGCGCGTACGCAACCTCAAGTGCCTGTAGCGTCTGTTGAAGATCGATGATGTGGATCCCGTTACGCTCGGTGAAGATGTACGGCTTCATCCTCGGGTTCCATTTGCGCGTACGGTGTCCGAAGTGGACCCCTGTTTCGAGCAGGGCTTTCATAGATATGACGGCCATGCGACCTCCTTCGCGTTGAGCCTCCGCCGCACTCATCTCGGGCAGGTACCGGCTGGCCGGCCGGCACGCCCCACCCGATCCTGCGGCGTGTGAATTTGCCCGTGATGGGCAGAATACGTCCCGCCAGGTCATATTTGCTGCCCGGCGGGAGCGTGCTAGATTGTATCATGCTCCAGGGAGGTCGTCAAAGACGATGGGAATTCCCCAGCGCTCAGCCCGCACGCAAAGCACTCAAGGAGTTTTGCGGCTGACTCGATCCAGGAAACGATCTTCGTCGATCACGGCGCGGATGTGTTCAGCCTGACCGATCTTCTCAACTACATCCCATAACTCGGCCTCGAAGCGCACTCGCCTTCCTTCCACACCGGTCACCCAGGCTCGTATCCGGACCTCCGCCCCCAGGGGTGTTGGCGCCAAGTGCTCGACCCTGATCATGGTTCCGACCGTAGTCTGTCCAGCCGGCAGGAGAGGTTCGATTAATTTCCGGCAGGTGTGCTCAACGAAGGTAACCATGGCCGGTGTGGCGTAGACCTGCAGCGATCCCGAACCGAGGTGCGAGGCAACGAGTTGTTCAGTGACTTGCTGTGTGGCCTTGATCTCAAGCCCGGATTGTATCTTTGCTACGGTCATGATGACCGCCCCGAATCAATCGCAATGGCAACCGCCACGGCGTGTTCATGCGTGTGGCTCAGGCTTACCGACCAGGATCCCAAACCCAGCTCAAGCGCACGCGCCTTTGCGTTGCCATGTAGGTGAAGGTGAGGCTCACGTCTTGGACCATTGATGATCTCAATCTCTTTCCATCCAACAGTCCCGATCCCAGTCCCTAGAGCCTTGGCAACCGCTTCCTTGGCTGCGAAGCGAGCCGCCAGGGCTGGCGTGTGACCGGCAGAGTCGATCAACTCCTGGACAGTGAAGAAACGGTCGAAAAGGCGTTCACCGTGACGCAGGATGGCCCGGTCCAGCCGGTAGACTTCGACAATATCGACACCCGAGCGTAAGTCCATCAGGCTGGATCCTCCGGACCGGCGATGGCAATGGCCAGCCGCGCCGGGTTCAAATAGCGTTCGGCAGTTCCCCGGATCTGTTCACGGGTGATGCTGGAAATGATTTCGGGGTAACGCTGGTAGTAGTCCATCCCCAGGTTGTAGCGTTCGATGTGGGTGAGCGCACCTGCCACACCCTCGTTCGATTCAAGCTGCATTGGGAGCCGACCAATAAGATTGGCCTGGTTCTCGAGCAGCTCTGCCTTGCTGACCCTGGATTCGACGAAACGGCCAATTTCCTTCAGGATGAGCTCGATCGCTCGTTCTTCATCACGCGGGTTTACTCCCGCGATGACCTGCCATGGTCCGGGTCCCAACCCGCCTGCCACCAGGCTATAGGCATAGTATGCCAGGCCGGCTGACTCCCGGACTGATTCACCGATGCGACCCATTGTCCCAAAACGTCCCAGAATGTTGTTTCCGAGGGCAGCCGCCAGGAAATCCTCATCCTGGCGACGGGGACCTGCCGCTCCCAGAATAATGTCACTTTGTTGCTTTCCCGCAAGGCGAATGACCTTTCTGCGGACCGACTTAAGGCGCTTGAGGGACGGCAATGGGGGAAGCTCGAGCGTCCCGCTCGTTACCCAGTCGCCTAATGAGCCTGAGACCAGATCAACCGCCTTTGCCGCTTCGATCCCACCCACGACCGAAATTACCATCCCTTTGGGTGAGAAGTAATGGCGATGGAATCGCCGCATGTCTGTCGACTGCAATCCAGCGACACTCTCCAGCGTGCCGTCGGTCGGCAGCTGGTAGGGATGACCTGCGTAAACCAGAGAATCAAAGGCCAGTTCAGCCTGTGCGCCCGTGTCCTGCTCGCGGATCGTGAGCGATGTGAGATGCTGAGCTTTCAACCGCTCAACCTCGGATTTGGGGAATGATGGGTTGGCCAGCGTGTCACCCAGGATCTCCAGGACAAGTGGCAGATCCTCCGAGAGTGATTTCCCATGGAAGGAAATCGTATGGGAACCTGCGCTGAATGCCAGGCTCGCCCCGATCGATTCGAGCGCTTCGAAGATCTCCGTGAACGTACGCGTGCGTGTACCGCGCGTCAGCGCGATTGCGGTCAGGTAGGCGAGTCCGGCTGTTGGTTCAGTGTCAGCCAGCGACCCAACCGGGAGGTACCCGCTTAGCACGACTGAAGGCGAGGCGAAATTCTCACGGACCAGGATCGTGATCCCGTTTTCCAAAGAGCCCCGTTGGATGGTCTCCGGCCCGGGCAGCGCTGACAGGTCGAGGCGGGGAAGGCTGAATTTCTGGTTAGCCATTGGACCCCACCTTTGTCGGCCGGTAAAAGCCCACAACCCGTCTTGACGGCAGAAGATAAGCCCGGGCACAAGCGAGGACCTGCTCCCGGGTCACTTGTTCAAGACGCTCGAGATATGTCTCAAACCAGACTCCATCTGCAAACATTTCGCTAAAACCGAGCCAGAAAGCCTGGTTGGTCACACTCTCGCTGCTGTAGGCGAATAAAGCCCGAGCTTGTTTGATCGCCTTCTCCAATTCTGTGGCGGCGATCGGGCTGTCAAGCACCCTGGACAGTTCAGAATCGAACGCGGCCAGAGTCTGTTCTACGGACTTGTCCGGCCGCACGGTGATATGGAATGTGTACAGGTAGGGATCGATCGTAGCCGCCAGGCCTCCGCTCACCGAAGCCGCAAACTCGCCCTCCACCAGGGTTTTATAAAGCCGGGATGTCTTGTTTGAGATACCGCCGGAGAAGAAGTTGAAACTGGAAGCTCCGGCCAGAACACTATCAAGCACCGCCAGGGTCATAAAATCATCGGCGGCTGCCTCGGGAGCGGGGTAGACGATCTTTATGAATGGCGTCTCCCCGGGTCCCTCCACGTTGACGATCTTCTCCCCCTGGGGGGCAGGTTCCGTCCGGGATTGGAAGTTCGGCGCTGTTTGCTTTGGCAGCGTGCCGAATATCTTTCTGACCTGTTGAAGCATGCTGCGGGTTTTGAAATCACCCACGATAGAGAGTACAGCATTTGCTGGAACATAATGTTTGCGGTAATGCTGGAAAAGTTCATCGCGCGTCATGCGCTGCAGATCCACCATGTCCCCGATCACCTCATGGTGATACCCATGCACGCGGAAAGTCGCAGCCTGAACTTCCTCTGCGAGGCGGAATGTGGGTTCATTTTCATGGCCCTGGCGTTCGGAGATGATGACCGTCCGCTCCGCTTCGACTTCCTTTGGCGTAAACAGGCTGTTGAACATCCGGTCTGCTTCCAGCCTGAGCGCAATCTCCGCTCGATCGGCTGGAAGTGTCTCGTAGTAGGCTGTCCAGTCCAGCCACGTGAATGCATTCCAGACGCCTCCGTCGCGAGCGATGAGACGGTCGAGCACACCCGGTGGGAATTCCGGGGTGCCTTTGAACTGCATATGCTCAACCCAGTGAGAGATCCCGGTTTGTCCGGGGAGTTCATTCCGCGAGCCGACCCGGTACCAGATCCATGTGCTGATCAGGGGCGCGTTATGAGCTTCCTTCAGGCGGACTTGCAAGCCGTTTTGCAGCCGGGTGTGCAATACTCGGGACTCGCTCGTCATCCCGCGCTCACTCAACCACGGGTGCGCCGTCAGGCCCGTACCCACGCCCTATCCCGCGATAGCTGAACCCCAATGCTGACATCTCGCGCGGTTCGTAGATGTTACGGCCATCAATGATCAATTTCTTATTCATCACCGAACGGATCCGGGTCAGGTCAAGCTGCTTGAACTCATTCCATTCAGTGCAGATTACGAGCGCGTCACAGCCCTCGGCGAGGGCATAGGGATCCTCCGCCATGCCCAGATCCGGCATCAAGCGGGCCGCTCCTGGCATCCCGACCGGATCGTAGGCCCGGACGAGAGCGCCGGCTTCCATCAAGCGCCGTGCAACTTCGAGAGCTGGGGCATCACGCAGGTCATCGGTATTTGGTTTGAATGTCAAACCCAGGATCCCGATTCGCTTGCCCTTCAACGCACCGACCGATTGTTTCACCTTGTCAAACAACAGACGCCTGCGGTCATCATTGATGTCCATCACAGCCTGCAGAAGCTGCGGATGCCGGCCTTTTTCGGCCGCCATATGCGCCAGCGCCTTTACGTCCTTGGGGAAACAAGATCCACCATAACCCAAACCAGCGTCGAGGAAGTAAGGCCCGATGCGCGGATCAATTCCCATCCCCGTCTTAACCTCTTTAACATCCGCTCCCAGGGCTTCACAGATGTTGGCGATTTCGTTGATGAATGAGATACGCGTCGCCAGGAATGCGTTCGAAGCATACTTGATCATCTCCGCCGTACGCAGGTCGGTGATCACGATCGGCGCTCGCAACGGCAGGTGTAATTGAGCGACGCGTTCCGCGGCATCTCGATCAAGCGACCCTAGCACCGTACGCGCCGGGTTCATGAAATCCTGGATCGCGGAACCTTCACGCAAGAATTCCGGGCAAGACACCACGGAGAACTCGATGCCATCCTTTTGGGTCGAACGGATGATATCCGCTACCCAATCTCCTGTTCCAACAGGAACGGTGGATTTGTTGACAATCACCAATGGCTTCTCCATGGCCTTTGCCACGGATTCGGCAGCAGCCTGAACATATTTCAGGTCAGCCTCTCCATCGACACCCTCCGGCGTCCCCACAGCGATAAAGACGAAGTCCGCGTTGTGAATGGCGTCCGGGTAAGATGTCGTGAATTCAAGACGCCCGGCGGCTGCGTTGCGCTCAACCAACTCCTCCAGTCCAGGCTCGTAGATAGGCAGTTGGCCGCGCTTCAAACCGGCAATGCGATCCTCATCGATATCGAGTGCAGCAACCTGGTTGCCTAGATCCGCAAAGCCTGCGGCTGTAACCAGGCCGACGTACCCCACCCCGATGACAGCAATCTTCTTCACTGATAACCCTCCTGGTAATCCTGGATGAGAATACCCCCCAATCCGGCGCAATCATACCACGCCCACCCATATTCTTCCCTTTGCCTCCCCGAAGAAATCGGCGGAATAAAAGCTGGCTTGAACTCGAAGCAGAGCAAGATTATTGCTTGGGAGTGGCCAAACCACGAAACCCGTTTCGTAATGTGTCATACGGCCCCTGTGACACTCTTCACTTGTTCACCCACCCCACACAGCGTACACTGATCATAAGTAGACAACTCCTATCTTGATGGGCAGAGAAACCGGCTCGACTGGAGGCGGCGATGCAGATCACGCGACAGGCGGACTACGCGGTGCGTGCGGTGCTGTACCTGGCAGGACTGAACAACGGGCGGCGTGCCCCAACGAGCGAGATTGCTCGGGAACAGCGTATTCCCCCATCCTTCCTGGCGAAGATCGTTTCACAACTATCGGTTGCCGGTGTGGTGCAGACCTCACGCGGCGCCCGCGGCGGCGTTACGCTCGCCCGCTCACCCGGCGATATCACTCTCCTGGAAGTGATCGAAGCGATCGACGGTCCAATCCTTCTCAATGAGTGTGTTGAAGATCCGAGTGTGTGTTACTTCGGGGATGATTGCCCGGTGCAGAGTGTGTGGTGTGATGCGCAGTCGGGCCTGGTCCAGAAGTTGCGCGCCACCAATTTCTACGGTCTCGCCGTCTGATTTATCCATTAATAGTGAAAATGATCGGCTATGCCGGCGTAGGTATGCGCCGGCTTTTTTCTTGCCCCACACTCCATCAGACTTTCGACCAGAATATCCCCCGCCGTATAATGGGCATGCTATGAAGCGGAGGTGAAAATGCAGGTTGAAGAAGCGATCCATCTTAAACGCGCCATCCGTGAGTTTCTCCCCAAACCACTTCCCGAGCCAATCGTGCAGGGGATTCTGAACGCCGGGCGCCGCGCGCAAAGCGCAAAGAACCAGCAGCAATGGCGCTTCCTGGCCATCACCGACCCCGAGATCCTCCAGCAGCTCTCCAGCCTGGGACCCTTCGCCGGCCACCTCGCGGGGGCAGCGCTGGGAGTTTGCCTTCTGACGCCTGATCCAGCTCAACGCTGGTCGATCATGTTCGACGCCGGACAGGCTGCGGCCTACATGCAGTTGGCCGCATGGGAAATGGGCGTCGGCTCTTGCCTGGCAACCATCTATGAGCCTGACGCGGCCCGTGAGCTGCTAGGGTTCCCTGAAGAGTGGCACCTGCACGTTGCCCTCTCCTTCGGATATCCGGCTGATCCTGATTTGCTTACCCAGCAACCCCGGCAGGGAGGACGCACTTCGCTGGAGGACCTGGTCTATTTCAACCAATGGGGAGACCGCTAAGCAGGAGGCAGAACGAACCTGAGGTGGCGAACCGGTGGATTTTCAGCCGGGAACGTACCCAGATCCGAGTGCGAACCAACCATGTGCTGCTGAGGAAGGTTAAAACCTTCGCAAATATGCTATCCCCTGAAGCGAGAACCTCGCTCCAGGAGCATAGGAGGCAAAGATGACAGAGGCACGTCCAGTGAGAGCCCCACGCGGGGTTCAGTTGAATTGCAAGAGCTGGCTGACGGAAGCTCCATACCGCATGCTCCAGAACAACCTCGATCCCGAGGTTGCCGAAAATCCGGCCGAATTGATCGTGTATGGCGGGCGGGGCCAGGCTGCGAGAGATTGGGAATCTTTTGAAGCAATTTTACGAACACTTCTCGAGCTCGAGAATGACGAAACACTGCTCGTCCAGTCCGGCAAGCCGGTTGCCGTATTCCGAACCCATGCCGATGCCCCCCGCGTGCTGATCGCAAACTCGAATCTCGTCCCACATTGGGCAACGCAAGAGCACTTCGACGAACTGGCTGCCAGGGGCCTGATCATGTACGGCCAAATGACGGCTGGCTCATGGATCTACATCGGAACCCAGGGGATCTTACAGGGAACATATGAAACGCTCGGCTCGCTGGCCAGGCAGCGGGGCTGGCCTTCGCTGCGGGGAAAATTCGTTCTCACAGCAGGGCTGGGAGGAATGGGCGGCGCCCAGCCGCTTGCCATCACGATGAATGAGGGCGTGGGTTTGATTGTCGAGGTCGATCCAGCGCGCGCACAACGCAGGCTGGAGAATGGCTATGTTGAATTCGTCGTCGATGAACTTGAAGAGGCGATGAGCCTCGTGGAAGAAGCCGTGGCCAATGAACAGCCGCGCTCGATCGGCCTGATCGGGAACGCGGCCGATATCTACCCTGAACTGGTCATCCGCGGGGTGGTTCCAGATGTCGTCACCGACCAGACCCCGGCGCACGATGTCCTCGCCTACATCCCTCACAACCTGAACCTCGAGCAGGCTTCAGAGCTTCGCTCACAGGATCCACAAGCATACACACAGCAGTCGATGGCTTCGATGGCCCACCATGTGCAGGCCATGCTTGCGTTCCAAAAAGCTGGGTCTGAAGTATTCGACTACGGGAACAATTTGCGGCAGCGGGCTTTCGATCACGGGGTCAAAGACGCGTTCAACTTCCCTGGCTTCGTACCTGCCTACATCCGTCCCCTATTCTGCGAGGGCAAAGGACCTTTCCGCTGGGTCGCACTCTCCGGCGAGGCGGAGGACATCTACAAGACCGACACGGCGGTGAAGGAGCTGTTCCCCCACGATGAACACTTGCACCGCTGGCTGACCCTGGCCCGCGAGCAGATCCAATTCCAGGGTTTGCCCGCACGCATTTGCTGGCTCGGATACGGAGAGCGGGCGGCGGCCGGTCTGCGCTTCAACGAGATGGTGGCAAACGGTCAGCTCATGGCGCCGATCGTGATCGGGCGCGATCACCTTGATGCAGGATCGGTCGCCTCACCTAACCGGGAAACCGAAGGCATGCTCGATGGCACGGACGCCGTCAGCGATTGGCCCCTCCTGAATGCAATGCTCAACGCGGTCGGCGGGGCGACCTGGGTATCGTTTCATCATGGTGGCGGCGTCGGGATCGGGTTCAGCCAACACGCGGGTCAGGTCATTGTCGCCGACGGGACACCAGAGGCTGCCCGCAGGATCGAGCGCGTGCTCACGACCGACCCCGGTTTAGGCATTGTTCGCCATGCGGATGCGGGATACCCGCTTGCAGTCGAAGCCGCCCGCCGGCATGGGATCAAGATGCCAATGCTCAAAACTGATTAAAGCGCGATCCATTTCCCCGAAGTGGATCGTGACGCCTCCGCACGGGTTGCCGGGCTCAGCCAGTGGAGAGTTAACGGTACAATGCGGGGCATGATCCGACGCCTACATCCAATGGTTTTCACCCTCGTCTTTTTGCTCTTAACGCTTTTCCTGAGCGTGTTCGGTCCGGCAGAGCGCAGTCTGGGAACGAACGTCCGTCTTGTTTACCTGCATGGAACCTGGGTTTGGACGGCGCTGCTGGGGTTGGGGGCTGCAGCACTCACAGGCCTGGTCGGATTACTCTTCCGCAACCCATCGCTCCAGCGCTGGTCAAAGAGCCTCGGCCAGACCGGGATGCTCCTCTGGATCACGTATCTCCCGCTTAGCTTATGGACCATGCAAGCCAACTGGAACGGACTGTACCTCACAGAACCACGCTTTAAGATTGGATTGGATTACGCTGTCATTGGCATCCTGCTTCAGCTGGCGATCCTGATCCTGCGCGCGCCCCGCCTGGCAAGTGTGCTCAACTTGTCGTTCGGGCTTGCCCTTATCTGGTCCATTGCGAACGCAGAAGAAGTCATGCACCCGACCTCCCCGATTTTCAGTTCAGATTCTGTCTCGATCCGGTTCTTCTTTCTCGCACTATTGCTGTTGAACGTACTCGCTGCGATCTTCCTCAACCTCGTTTTGCTCAAGACCCAGACGAAACTGGCATGAGCCAGGCGCCTCGCTCAAGCCTGCCACGCCAGCTGTTACTTTTCTCCTCGATCCGGGCTGTGATCAACACGGGTTACCGCATGGTCTACCCCTTCCTGCCCACACTCTCACGGGCGCTCGGTGTCAGCATCGAATCAATTGTGCTGGCGATCACAGCCCGCTCGCTTTTGGGCTTCCTCGGTCCGGTTATCGGCTCGGCGGGGGATATCCTGGGGCGGCGGAAGACAATGGTTATAGGCATCCTGCTTTTCAGCTCTGGGTTCCTTCTTGTCGTTCTATGGCCAACCTACACAGGATTATTCCTGGCACTGCTGCTCGGAACCGCAGGGAAGATCCTCTTTGACCCTGCGATGCAGGCTTACCTGGGCGATTCTGTGACTTACAATCAACGGGGGCGGGTGATCGCGATCACCGAGTTTGGCTGGTCCGGGGCGGCACTGGTCGGGTTGCCGATCACGGGCTGGCTGATTGCACGATATGGATGGCTCGCGCCTTTTCCAATCCTGGGCGTGCTGGGCTTGCTTGCAGTCGTCCTGCTTTTCCGCACACTCCCCGGACTGAACCTAAGAACTGCCGCAAGAACCACGTTCTACCAGACAATCAAGTCGATTCTCCGGGAACCCAGTGCAACCGCAGCCTTAGCAGTCGCATTCCTGCTCAGCACCGGCAACGAAGTCGTGAATATTGTCTACGGCATCTGGCTCGAGGGAGGCTTCGGATTGCAGGTTGCGGCTCTAGGTGCGGCTTCGGCCGTTATCGGCGCGGCCGAGCTCGCCGGTGAAGGTGCCGTCGTGGCCTGGACAGACAGGTTGGGGAAACGGCGCGCCATTGGAATTGGATTGGTGGTCGTCGCGCTGGCCTGTCTCCTTCTTCCCTTTACTGCCAATAGCCTGGCTTTTGCGCTGTTCGGATTGTTCTTGTTCTACATCGCATTTGAGTTCACTTTTGTCAGCTTGATCTCAATGGTGAGTGAAATCACTCCTGCCTCGCGCGCAACTCTGCTGGCCGGGAACCTGACAGCAGCCGCTGGTGGGCGGGCACTGGGTGCCTGGATCGGACCGCAGCTCTTTTCATGGGGATTGATGGCGAATGCGACGGTTGGCACGCTGACCGCTATCCTGAGCTTGATCCTGCTCATCCGCCTCATCAGAGTAGAATAAACCCGAGAATTCGAAAGGGATGGGCACTCATGTCGAAGAAAGAGCGCGTTGATCTGCTGATCCACTCCGCCTCACAACTGCTCACAATTCCAGGCCCTGCGCAGTCCGGCCTAAAACTGGGAACCCTGGGGTTGATCGATTCGGGCGCAATTGCCGTTCGCGACGGCGTAATTCTGGAAGTTGGCGAAAGTGCATCCCTCTCCACTCGCTATGCAGGAGAACTGGAGCTGGATGCCTCCAGCATGATCGTGATGCCCGGTCTCATCGACCCGCACACGCACCTTGTCTGGGTGGGTGATCGGGCGGCTGAGTTTGAACAGCGCCTCAGCGGGAAAAGCTACATGGAGATCATGGCTGACGGTGGGGGGATCGCTTCCACCGTTCGCCAGGTTCGGCAAGCCTCGCTCGAGACTTTGCTGCATGAGTCACGGGCGCGTGCAGCCCGCATGCTGGCCAATGGCACGACAACGGCGGAAGTAAAGACCGGCTACGGCCTTGACCTTGAGAGTGAAATAAAATTGATGCAGGCCATCCTGCTTCTGGATGATGAAGGCCCGCTCGAACTCATACCCACCTTCCTTGGAGCACATGCGCTCCCACCAGAGTATGATGGCGCCGACAGAGGTGGATATGCTGGCTACACAGACCACATCGTAAAGATAATGCTGCCTGCTTTGAAATCATGGTGGGAGAACCAGGCTGCCAGTCGTCCGCTGCCGTTTGTTGATGTTTTCTGTGAAGAGGGGGCCTTCAGTCTTGACCAGAGCCGATCGATTCTTGAACGAGCTCAGACACTCGGCTTTCCTCTCAAGATCCATGCTGATGAATTCGCCGGGTTGGGAGGCACGGGATTGGCTGTCGAATTGGGTGCAGCCTCTGCCGATCATCTCGTCCACACCCCGCCGGCCGACATCGCTGCAATAGGTAAGTCGAGCACGGTTGCCGTCTCACTCCCCTGCACGCCTTTTGGCCTGGGCGAAACAGAATTCACACCGGCTCAGACTTTGCTTGAAGCTGGCGCAACGCTCGCCATCGCTAGTGATCTCAATCCCGGCACAGCCTGGTGTGAAAGCATGCAATTTACGATCGCGCTGGCTTGCCGCTCCTTACGGTTAACACCGGCTCAGGCCATCTCAGCTGCAACGATCAACGCCGCAGCCGCCATCAGCCGCGCTAACCGTCTGGGCAGCCTGGTGCCCGGCAAACAGGCAGACATCCTCTTACTTGATATCCCTGATTACCGCCACCTGGGATACCGGTTTGGCACGAATCTGGTATCTGTTGTCATCAAACGCGGCCGAATCGTCCATGATCGGCGTGAAAAGGGATGACTTTATGGAACTGCTAGAGAATCTAAAACCTGAGAATGTATTGCTGGTCCTGCTTGCCCTTGTGCTTGGCTGGTTCCTGCTTCGCTTCCTGCTCAAGTTCACCGCCCGCCTATTTACCTGCGGCTGCCTGGTACTTGCGCTACTCGCAGTGGGATGGATCGTATATAGCACACTCGCCTGAACGCAAATGCGCCCTCTCGGGCGCACAGGTTGAGTTCCTTTCCTGCAGCAATGCGTATCCATCACCCATAGGCATAGGAAGCCTGAACGCAGATCGCTCCCGCTACAGGTTCAAAGAACATGAGCACATACTCAAAGGCCGTTCCGTTCTCAAGGCGAATTGTCTCCGACCTGCGGTCTGATTCGTAGCTTACCAACCGACGGGGATTCTCAAAACCGGGTTGGGCAAGGCACCCAGCGTCGACCTCCGCGGCAGGTCCCACCGACGATCCTGACCCATCAGATTCAACCGTGAAGGGCTTTAGTTCGAGGCGGGCCGAGATCGAAGCCAGCTCGGCTTGCGTCCCTTCGTACACGCAGAATCCCGTCCGCGTCGTTCCCAGGACAGCACAACTCGGCGCCGTGTCGGAAAGCCCCGGTGCACCGAAAAGAGTGGCCAGATCTCGCTCAAGCGCGGTTGCCGTTGAACGGGACCAGATCTGCCCACAAGCCGCTGTGAGGCAGATCAAGAGCAGCAGAGCGCTCACCCGACGCACTGTTTTCATACCCTCCCTCCTCCCCCTGTTCGGACAGTGGCCCGTCGGCCACTACCACCAGTTCAGGCCTTGGGGATGATCATCCAACAGAGCAAATAGGGTACGATCCCGGGCAGCCCCCCGGGCAGCGAAGCAATCACGAACCCCAGCCTGAACCAGAAGGGGCTGATGCCGAAGAATTCACCCAATCCCCCACATACGCCGGCCAGGACCCGGTCGGATCGTGAGCGCCGAAGCATCTTGGAATCACTTGATGACATGGATCTATATTCCTCCACTATAGGTCATTGTTGAAGATCACAGAGCCAGGCCGTCACGACAAGCAAGCAACGCCCACCCTTTCGATCTTCATCATACCTCTACGCAGACGAAGCGCTGGAGTCGCGCCGCGAATTTAAAGAACACAGCCCCTGTCGCCAGGGGCTGCTGGAAAACGCTTTCTACATGCTCGCTTAATAATCCGGCATGGGAGGTGCAGATGGTGCATTCTTCTCGGGCATATCCGTGATGAGCGCCTCGGTCGTCAGGATCATAGCCGCGATGGATGCGGCATTTTCCAGAGCGCCCTTGGTCACCTTCGCCGGATCAATGATCCCAGCTTCGATCATGTCAACATACTCACCGGAAATGACATCGAAACCAATGTTCTTGTTCTTTTCTTCTTCGTGCTTGCGGCGGACGGTCTCGATCACGACCGCACCATCCATGCCGGCATTCTCGGAGATCCCTGCCATCGGGGTTTCCAGTGCAGCACGGACGATCTTGATGCCGGTGTTGGCATCTTCTTCGTCCATCTTCAACTTCTTGATCGCTTCCATGGCGTTGATCAGTGCGACCCCGCCGCCGGGAACGATGCCTTCCTCAACTGCAGCGCGTGTCGCCGAAAGCGCATCCTCGACGCGGTGCTTCTTCTCTTTCAATTCGGTTTCGGTTGCCGCACCCACGCGGATCACCGCTACCCCGCCGGCCAGCTTGGCCAGGCGTTCCTGCAGCTTCTCTTTGTCGTAGTCGCTTGTGGAGCGGTCGATCTCGACCTTGATCTCCTCAATGCGACCCTTGATGCGGGCTTTCTCACCGGCGCCTTCGATGATCGTTGTGTCGTCCTTCGAGGCGACAACCTTTCCGGCCTTGCCGAGATCGTTGATTGTGATAGATTCGAGCTTGCGGCCAAGTTCTTCCGTGATCACGGTGCCGCCGGTCAGGATGGCGATATCCTGCAGCATCGCCTTACGGCGATCACCAAAACCAGGCGCCTTGACCGCAACCACATTCAACATGCCCCGAATGCGGTTTAGCACGAGTGTGGCCAGCGCTTCACCATCGATGTCCTCGGCGATCACGACCAGCTCGCGCTTCCCGATCTGGACCAGCTTTTCGAGGATCGGAACGATATCCGTCGCTGCGGAGATCTTCTTGTCATGGATGAGCAAATACGGCTCCTCGATGACGGCTTCCATATTCTCGGGATCGGATACGAAGTAAGGCGAGATATAACCGCGATCGAACTGCATGCCTTCCACGTACTCGGTCTCGAATTCAAGACCCTTGGATTCCTCGACCGTGACGACGCCGTCCTTACCGACCTTGTCCATCACTTCAGCGATGAGTTCGCCAATCTCGCGGTCCTGTGCAGAAATGGCAGCGACGGAGGCGATCTCTTCCTTCGTGGTTACATCGATGGCCTGCTTGGTGATCGCTTCGGCGACAGCCTTGGCTGCGGCCTCGATCCCGCGCTTAAGCATCATCGGGTTTGATCCGGCTGCCAGGCTTTTTAGACCATTGGTCACAATCGCGTGTGCCAGGACGGTGGAGGTGGTTGTGCCATCACCGGCGATGTCGTTCGTCTTCGTGGCTGCTTCTTTCAGGAGCTGGGCA
>DAOUEJ010000007.1:0-21253 GCA_034430615.1 Anaerolineales bacterium
AGGTCACTTGGTGAGTGGCCGCGCTCGGTGAGCAGCTGCGCCAACTCGGCATGATGCTGCATTCCATGAAGCAGCAGGTGCTGCAGGATCCGCCAGCGAGGGAAGCTGCGTGTGCCCCAACGCAGCGTGGTGAGCTCGATATCAGCTACCAGGGTCCCGTCATCGGTGCTGGCCAGGAAGCTTGCGTATGCGCTGGATTCAGCCTCGAATTCACTCTGAAGCTGATTAAGATCAAAACTCTGGTCACGGTCGAAGGGCCTAGTTTGTTGGCAGGTCTCCAGGCCAATCCGCCAGCCCCGGTCAGCGGCAAGCAAATGGAAGAAGATGGATCTTATCGACCCCCGTCCGTAACCCGGATCCTGATCAAGTTCGGATTCTTCCAGTTCAGCGGCAATGGAGAGCAGGCGCAGCGTGGTATCAAAATGGTAGGAAAACAAGGTTGCGAACTGGGACTGGTTGGTCATCAGGCTGTACCTCCGAAGGCTTGCTGGGGGTGCGAGATTGGTCAGTGAAACGTGGGCAGTTGGGCGATCTCGATCAAGTTGCCGGCCGGGTCATGCAGCATGATCCAGGGCGTTTCTGGGGTACCCTCAATACCCCAAGGCAGCTCGATCGAGGCCTGTTTCAGCATGCCCACAGTTTCATCGAGATTTTCAACTGCGAAGGCAAGCAGCGGAAAGCGTTCCGGGGTGGGATCGAGCGGGGGCTGAGGCTCACCTCTTAGGATGGCAAGCATCACACCCTGGACAATGAAGTGAGGCGGGTCATCATGACCGGGGAGAGCAGGCAGCCCAAGCACATCCCTGTAAAATTTAACCGCTGCAGGGACGTCGGGTGCCCATAGGCTCACAACTGCTACGCGCGTGATCATGGAATCCTCCCAGGGTGATGAGTTGTAACAAGCCGACCTTACAGCTGCACTTTAGACGGCCTGGGTAACCGGGACGCCTGTCTGGCGGGGCCTAGCGCAGCTCAGCCAGATGTTCTTCGTAGTGTTCGTAGGTGTTGGCGGCGATGTAATCGAACCAGGTCAGCTGGGCCGCTTCGCCAGTGCTCAACTCAGGGTGGGGTTGGTAGAGGTCCTCCTCCGGGAATGCTTCCAGCACGGCCATCAATTCGTGATGTGTGTCCAGGACCAACTGGCGGACATCGGCCGGCGATAGGTCCTTGAAGCGGTTATACAGGTGGGCATTGACCTCATCGAAGGAAGTCACCCTGTACTCAGCACTCCTCAGGCCCGTAACTAGGTCGAAGGGTTTCCCCGCAATGTGGAAATCAAACAGGATCCGTTCCCATGCGGCAATATGCGCCAGAGCATCCTTGACCGTCCACCCACCGCTGCCGACTGTCACCAGCAGGGCAAGATCGTCGCTCTGATTGAGCTTCTGGAGGACGACTTCGAAGGTGTCCTGGATGCGCCCCAAGAGAGCAGCTTTTCCCATCAGCGGCTTGGTTTTCTCTTCATTCATTCAATCACCCTCGCTTTCCGGCTCAGTCTAGAGCGTTCTGCGTAAGCCGTCTATTGGCTGGCCTCGATGCCAGGCAGTGTTCGTAAGGACCACACCAAGCACCACCATAAAACCGCCCAGGATTGCCGAAGGTGCGAGCTCTTCGTCCAGCGCAAGCACGCCAAGAAGCACGGCGAAAACCGGAACCAGGTTGATAAAGATACCAGCTTGAGCCGGACCAAGCGCGCGCACCGCATCGTAGTACCAGATAAAACCCAGAACCGTACCGAACAGACCGAGATACAGGAGCGCCAGAATGAGCGATGTGGAGGGTACGGTCCACGTGCTGCGCTCGAGCAGCGTTGCCGCCAGCAGTAATCCAGCACAGCCCAGGGCACTGGCGTAGCTTGTGGTGACGAGCGATGTGAGGGTTTCCAGTGCGACGCGGCCGATAAGTGTGTAGCTGACCCACATCACGACACAGATCGTGATGTAAAATTCGCCCGATCCATAGCTTGCACTCAAGCCCTGCAGCTCACCCCTTGTGATTACTAGTCCGGCTCCTACCAAAGAGAGTATAACCCCGGCAATGCCTGTCGCAGAAAGCCCTTCACGGAAGATGAAAGCTGAAGCAAGCGATATAAAGACCGGGTTGAGCGCGATGATCAAAGCTGCCCGGCTGGCCTCGATTTGGCGCAGCCCAGCGAAGAAGGCCAGGTTGTAGCCGATCACACCGGTGAGAGCAATGGCGGTGACAAGCAGGGCTTCACGCCGCTTGAGCTTCGGCCAATGTCCCATCCTCACACGCATTACCACCAGGAGCACAAGCGAAGCGACCGCAAAACGGCCGGCAGCGCCCGAAATCGGCCCGACCTCCTGAGCTGCGATATGGCCGGCGATAAAGGTGCCGCCCCAAAAAAGCATCGTCAGGACAAGTTTCAAATATATCTTCATGCTCGCCGTCCCCGAGTGCGGCTGATGCATCTCATGATCTGGCTCTATGGGGGGATTCTAAAGCGACGAGTCATAATTGTGGATCAATTTCGACGAATATGGTAGACACCCCCAGTAGATAACGGCAGTTCAATTGGCGCACCCTGAATCGCAAAAAAGGTTCTTAAGTGCACAATGATTGAGAGGGAACTCGTATACTAGATCACCCTGCATGCGAATTCAACGGACAGCTCCGATGCCTGGACCCGTTGTGAACCTACCAATTATCTCATCTGTACTATCATTGGACTCAGGCAGTCAAGAGCCGGCTGCATTCGAACCATGCCAGGCCGGACAAAAAGACCTCCACCTAGAAGTGGCTGATAGAGAATATCGACGGTGGCATGAACCCCAGGATATATCCCAGAATCCGATGAAACCAACACCGCCAGTCATCAGTATTCTTCCTGACCTTTCCCTCGATCAACGAAATCTCCTCCGTGCATTCGTGAAGATGTTTTCCTTTCTTCTGCAACGCCTCCTGTTCGGCATCGTTGTCCTGCTTTTTATTATTTTTCTCAGTTACCTCGGCATCAAGATGGCCTCCGGCACGCCTCTTGCCCCGGCGCTGTCCCAGGCGATTGAGAACACAGGCACCTACATCGCCAGGCTGGCACAGGGCGATTGGGGGCTCACCACCACGGGCAGCGAGACGCTGCTGCCTCGCCCGGTAACGACTGTTGTTGCAGAACGTCTGCCGCGCAGTTTGGGCTTGCTCGGTCTTTCACTGCTCTTTGCTTGCATTGTTGGCATTCCTCTGGGGATCCTGGCCGCGCGCGGGCGCGGTGAGCGATCAGTTGGCATCTTGGTCACAACGCTGATCGGGATTTCAGTTCCCAGCTTCTTCGCTGCATTTCTTCTCCAGTGGGGCGTCACAACCTTTACACGCATGGCCGGAGTCCGGCTGTTGCCTGTAGGGGGGTTCGGTTGGGATGATCACATCATCCTACCCATGATCGTTCTGGCCGCCCGTCCGATTGCGCAGATCACACGCATCACATTCCTGGCCGTGAAGCAAGTCCAGTCTCAGGACTATATTCGAACAGCGCGTAGCAAGGGGCTTCGTGACCTGCATATTCTGACAGTCCATGTTCTTCGGAATGCGGCGATCCCTGTGCTTACCACGATCGGGGTATCTTTGCGCTTTGCGTTGAGCAGTCTCCCCGTTGTCGAGCTGTACTTCGGATGGCCAGGAGCGGGCTTTACGCTGCTTAAATCGATCGCACAGCAGGATGACAACCTCACTCTCGCACTTGCGCTCAGCATGGGCCTTCTCTTCATCCTGGTTAACCTGCTTCTCGATTTTAGTTACCGGGTTATCGATCCTCGTTTGTTGATCAAACCTGATTTCATCAGTGCTGGCCAGCGCTTCTCAGTGCTCAACCTGCTGAAGCAGATCTACGCAGAAGTGCGTGATCTGGTTGGGCACAACGCGCTGGTTAACCGCCTGCGGCGTTCAAACACAAGCGAGACGGGGAATCCTGAATTCAGGATGATCCCTACGAAGGTCCTCGAGACAGAAGACGCTTCGAGGGAGCAGCTTGGACAGCGGAGGAAACAATCGCTCAAGCTGATTCTTCGTAATTTCCCGTTCGTTGTTGGAACCCTTTTGGTATTGGGGTTGCTGACGATCGTGCTTATTGGTCCTTACCTCGCGCCGAATAACCCTTTCCAGACTCAGGGATTGGTTCGAATCAACGGTCAGCTTACGCCACCGCCGTTCGCTCCAAATGACACTTACCCGTGGGGCACGGACGCGCTCGGGCGGGGGATGATGAGCCTGCTTTTATCTGGTGCTCAACAGACGCTGGTCCTGGGTTTGCTCGTCGTCGCCGCCCGGACTGCGGTAGGCGTTCTCCTGGGGACATTGGCGGGTTGGTCGCAGGGGAGCTTGCTCGACCGCACGATCCTTGCGCTGGCGGAGATTATCTCGGCGTTCCCAACCCTGCTCATCGCCATGATCTTGATCCTGGCCATCGGCATCCGGCTAGGTTTGCAGCCATTCGTAATCTCCTTATGCTTCGTTGGCTGGGGTGAGATCATGCAGTTTGTGCGCGGGGAGGTGATCTCCATCCGCCCCAAGCTGTTTATCGAAAGTGCGGTTGCGCTTGGGGCACGTTCACCGCGCATCGTAGTGCGCCATATATTGCCCAACCTGCTCCCATCCTTAATCTCGCTCACATCGCTGGAGATGGGAGCTGTATTAATGCTGCTTGGCGAGTTGGGTTTCATTGGAATCTTCATCGGCGGCGGCTCATTGATCGAGTTGCCAAGCATGGCAGTCCTATATTCCGACGTACCTGAATGGGGTGCCTTGCTTAGCAATATTCGCTTCCAGGCAAGGGCGTATCCGTGGACGGCCCTATATCCCATGCTGGCATTCTTCACCTCGATCGTCGGGTTCAATCTCTTCGGAGAGGGATTGCGGCGTTTGATTGCTGAGGGCAGTCTGGTTATCAATCGGCTGTTTAATCGATATACATTGCTCCTGGGTGTTATCGTAGTGCTCGGCATGAGCTGGTTTAAAGATCACAGTGGCGCATTGGCGTTTTACCGTCAGCAGGCCGGCGAGTTCAATGGGCAAAATGCCATGGATTACGACCGGGAACTGAGTGACCCAGGGCTCTTCGGACGTGCGCTGGGAACCCCCGGCATGGATCAGGCTGCGGAATACATCGCTGGCCAATTCAAGCAGCTGGACTTGCAGCCTGCAGGTGAGGCAAGCACGTATTTCCAGTCTCGAGTGCATGCCTTTGGCCAGCTAAATGGAACCCCAGCTTTCACGATCCATGATGGCGAATCCGATCTGGCCTATGGGGAGGACTTTGCTGCATATCCAGGGCGGATGATGACCGGGGGAGATGGATCGGGGCCGGTACGTTTCATCAGCCTCGGCAAGCCTTCACCAGTTGTCGCTATCGGGCGGATATCCTATGCTGAACTGGATCGGGCTGATTTTTCGGGAGAGGTCCTGATGGTCCTCTCTGACCGAGAGGCCTCATTGCTCTCGTATAGGAGCAAAGAGGGCGTGCTCGTCGTCACCGACGATCCGGAGAAACTCAAAAAGCGCTACACGATTTCTGGCCGCAGCGGTCGTGGGCATAATTACCAGACGGGTGAGACCTGGGGAGACGAGACCCCCTGGATATGGATCTCGGAGGAGACGGCGGAGCGGATCCTGGCCGGTTCTGGATATTCACTGGCCGACCTGCGCCGGCAGTCCGAAACATTGGCCATAGAGGAATTGTATGAGCTGCCATTGCCCATAACCGTCAGTCTCGACATGAAAGGTGCGGCGATTGCTGAAGCAACGGTCCGCCATGTGCTTGGGTATCTGCCTGGCACCTGGGGCATTGAACGCTGCACGACATGCCTTGATGTGAAGTTGATCGTCGTAATGGCTCAATACGATGCGCCGCCACTTGGCTATGATGGTGAGATCTACCCGGCGGCGAACGACAATGCCAGCGGTGTGGCCGTAATGCTCGAAGCGATTCGCACGATCCAGGAATCCGGATACCAACCCTACAAGACCTTCCTTTTTATTGCCTACAGTGGCGAGGGCCTTGATGGAGGTGAACCGACAAGTGATCCGGATGTCAGGGGTTTTCTCCAGGCGCGTACGGGATTTTCCAACTTTGAGGTGGAAGCTATCATTCACTTACGAGGCTTGAGTGCCGGTTCGGGGGATCGACTCGAAGTGTCTGCTGGCGGGAGCCTTCGGCTTGCGGAGCTATTCGAGCGTTCGGCAAGGCAGATGGGGACGGCTGTGATGCGGGCAAAAGAAGGCATCGATATCAGCCAGATCTATGATGAAGGCAGCACGATCCAGCATGGTGGGCAGGAAGCGCCTGAGGTGCGTTTGGATTGGGAGGGCTGGCAGGCCTATTCGCGGTCAGCAGTCGACACCTTCGAACACATCAGCCAAAAGAATCTTAACGATGCGGGGCGGGCGGTCTCGCTAGCCCTGATAGTCCTTGGCCGTGAGACGGAATATTAACCGCCGTAGCCTGTGGCAATCGAGGCACTTGCTTTACCGGTGCTTTGACTACCCCGGATTGGATGATTTACGAAGCCGGGGCAACCAATTCCACTGCTGGAGGGTCTTCCAACAGGGCACAGCGAAGCTGCCCCCGGGAACCTGAGATGTGATGCCCGATCCCTGGCGCAGATGATCATACTTTGCTATATTTTCCTGCACGGAGAGGAAGTAAGGCGAGGGCAGGTTGGGGTACGAAATTTCCGTCGATCACGATGCACAGCTGATCGAGATCCACTTCTATGGTCGCTCGAACCCGCAGGAAGCGATCGAGGCTCGTTTGAACGCTTCTCTCCTGGCGCGTGACTACAGCATTCGCCGCGTGCTGGTGGGGGCTAAACGATTGGAAGGGGTAGACGGGACATCTCCACAAATCCTGTTCAGCTTCGCCTCCACCTTCCGTGACAAGCCCTTCCCTGCGGGCACGAAGTTTGCCGTCATCCCCTCTCAGATTAACGCAAGTGTAAATCTGGTGTGCCGCATTGCTCGCGAGACCGGGACGCGCATCCATCTATTCAACGAAGCCCGGCCAGCACTGGAATGGCTTTTTGGCCGGATCACGACCGCTGAGCTGCGGCTGCCCGCTTGATGTAAATGATTGACTTATCCTCTGGCCGCTTCTGCGGCTCTTTTTTTGTTGTTTTTCCTGCATGTCAGGGAATAGCATTTGGAGCGGATTTCGTGTAATCTTTTGACATGGATGGACATCAAGCTCTGGTTGATCAAGCTCTTGAGCTCTACCGATCGCTTGGCCACTTCGTGGAGCAGGTGGTCGAGATCGATGAACTGCGTTCAGACTTGTTGATCGCATCTTCACAGGGCGAGCGTTGGGTCGCACGCTGTGATTCAAACGCACAAATTACGCCGGCCAGCGTGAAGCTCTTCCTGACCCACCTTGCGAACTACAAAGCCCAGAAGGCTGCCATCATCTCGACTGGAGCGCTGACCAGCGCCGCCAAGCAGCTGGTGGCTGGAAAGCCGCTCGAATTCATCGACACAGCCACGCTTGCCAGCTACCAGGAGATGGCGCAGGGCAAACAAAGCAAGAGCGAGCAGGCTTTTGAAGAGGCGCAGATCGAGTGGGGGACTTCCGGCGCGGCCAGAGGCAGGCGCGGCTGGCGCCGCTGGATACGCCCATTGCTGCTCGGGCTGACGCTGCTGGCGATCACACTGATCGTCATCGCCCTTGCCTGGTACGGATTGCTTCCGGTTTAGATCCACAACCCCGAACCGAACCAGAGCTGTAGATCACCCCGTACTAACGCTCACTCGTTAAGAAAGAAATCAAACGCGTGGGCGAGCGTGTCTGCGAAATCTACCGGGTAGTCATGCACCAATCCCTCGTGTACCTCAAGGTAGCAGGGCAGTTCATACGCTTCGAATAGTGAGGCGAGGGTACGCGAGATCTCGAAACATGGGTCATCCAGATCACCAACGACCATATAGCCGCGCGGCTTGTTCCTGGATCCCTCGAGTAGTGGACGGAGAATCTCCACGTCCGGCAGGTAGGTTCCAACCGTGATGAAACCGCTGGGCTGGTAGCTCTCACCTACCAGCGCCTGCCGAATCGCCAAGCCAGCTCCCATCGAGAACCCCCCAATGAACCGACGGGCTGGATCTGTTTCAGCGGAGAGCGCCGGCAGGAATTGCGATAGATCCTTTTCAGCGCGCTCCCAATCATTCCAGGAATAGGCGTCGTGGCTCACGATTTGTGAGGATTGCACAACGGCCAGCTGGTAGCCATGGGTTCTGACTGGAGACCAGGCTTCCAAGGCCTGACGGGCGTTTTGTGAGTTGCCGTGCAGAGCCAGCAGCACTGGCGGTTTTCCCTGGACAGCTTTAAAGACGGCAGGCTCCTGAATGAAGAGCTCTGCTTGTGCTTCGGCTTGGGCCTTCTGCTGGCGAACCAAGCATTCACCTGCCAAATGCTCGAAACGTGCCAGGCCCTGCAGCGAGGTCAGATCACTCTCCTCCCGCAGCTGTTTCTTTGAATACCAATTCCCCTGCTGTACCTCAGCTTCAAGCAAATCAAGCGCCGCATCGCCTGCGTCCATCATGCTTGCAAGGCAGATGCACCAATAATGGATTTCGTGCAGGTCATCCGGGAATCGGTTGCCAGCCTCGCACATAAGATCGTAACCAGGCCGGTACTCGCCAGCATGATAGAGTTGGTCCACACGGTGCTGGATGTCCGAAAGGCGGTTCTCCGACAAGCCACGGCTCCTTCAAAGCCCAATTGATTCTGGAGCATCTAGCCATCTCGCCAACGGGAAAGGAGATGGGGCTCTATTCGTGGGATCAGGCTGGATCGAATTGTACCTCGATCAGCGGGCTGTCCGCCACAAAGGCCTCGAGCTGGTCCGTACGGTCCCAGCGGGCGACGACCTTCGCCAGCACCTGGCGACGTATGTCCTCATCGATGACGGGGATGGCTTTGGCCGGAAGATCGCGCTGGGTGCTCTGTTTGAGGTGAAAGATCATCGCGGGGTTCTCCACCGCATTGGCGTACCAGTCACGCTTTCCGGGCATGCCGCTGATATAGACGACCCCATCCAGGTAGTGGAATGTGATTTCTATGCGGTGCGGGTGTCCACTCTTGCGGCCGGTGGTGGTGATATCGATCAGCTGATCGTGTTCGAGCGCATACTCGATTGCTGGGTTCATGGGTAACCTCTTATGAATTTCGTTCAAAAAACTTGATTAGGGAATGGTATCAAAAATGAGTTGGATGAGTCGGCGTTTGGCCAAACTCAAGCAGCACAAGTTGAGACTTTGCTCTCGCCACGCGCCGGAACGCGGCGAAATTCACTGCGATGAGCGTCAGCAAGAGCAGGTAGTACCAGCCGATGGGCATGCTGAAGATATAGGCCAGGTAGGTGTAGAGCACGAACATAAGCGCTCCCGGCCAGAACAGTAGGCCGACCACCTTCCCGCGCCAAGCGAGCCATAGGGCTACCAGCAGGGCGGGTAGTCCAATGACGAGATTGACGACATCGTTAGCGAAGAACGATTGGCGCAGCGCCTCGGTCGGGTAGATGGCCTCTGGATTGAGCAGACCGAGCCCGGAGGCGGCTGTCATCAGCACGACGATGAGCAGCGAAAGCAGGTAGGCGAATGTGAGTCTGCGACCGCCCGTGACGAAGGTAGCCAGGATTTTGTCTTATCCATGGTCCTGTTAATGGATTCTGCACTTGCGTAGAACGCTGTTGACCGTTGGCTGTACTGCTCATTCGCCGGCGATGCCATCAGATGCGAACGCGATCTCGGCAATCTTTCCCGGGACGAAGAGGCCAATGAAGTAATCCAGGGCGGCGCGGCGCTCATCCTGATCCTGCCCGGGTAGAAAGCAGACCTGCTCGCCGAAGGCGGCCAGGTCCTGTACCGCCCAGGCATAACGATAGTAGGCCAGTGCGAGTGGGTCGATCTTCACATGTCCGTAGCCTGCGAGGAAGCTGGCTGTCTGCTGTGGCTCGATCAGGTTGCGCTCGATCCCGACCATGACGAACATCAGGTCGCGTTCCTTCGGCGCCAGCGTAACCTCATCCCAGTCGAGCACCCAGAGCCGATCCTGCGTATCGAGCAGCATATTCCATGTATGCAGGTCGGCGTGACAGAGGACCATCGCTGGATCTGTCCGCCCCAACTGGTGGCCGAGCGCATCGGCGCGTGTGATCAAGCGGCGAATCGTCGTGTGGTGCGACGACCAGAAAGCAGCCAACTCACGCTGGAGTAGATCGGGCTGGTTCGGACCGGTAAGAGCTGCTTCGAGGCGGGGCACGATCTCGCGCCGCGAGGGTCTGAAGCGCTCGCGCGGCAGTACCTGCAGCAGTTCTTCGGGCAGACGGCATGTATGGACCTTCCGCATCATCCCTCCCAACGCGTTCCAGTGCTCCGACGACATGCCGGCCTCCGCCACTCGGTGGCCCGCCACGAAGGGAAACAGGCTGAGGGCGAAGCCCTCGTGTTCGACCCAAGCCGTCCCGGCTTGTGTAGTGAGCGGGGACAGCACATGCGGGAGGTCTTGTTGGTCCAGGTAGCGCGGGATGAGCAGGCTCGCCGGCTGGAAACCCGACAACCTCCTGAGCTTCAAGAGGAAGTCCTCGCCATCGGCCGCCCCCAGGCGGAAAACCACCGAGTCAACATCAGCCCCGAGTGGAAGGAGGGAAAGCGTCCGTATGGCGAGGCCGTAGTTGTCCTCGATCGTCCGCGCGAGGGATGCTTCAGAAACTCTGTTGGGTTTCGACATGCGGAAGCGTAATTCACTCCAGGTTCAAATACTTGCCGGAGCCGACGAATCCGTGAATATTGTGCCCGCAGAAGGCCCGCTACGCAATGTGTTCGTCAAGAAAGGTGAAGATCTTTCTCCATCCATTCCTATTCATCACGATCGCGTTGTGACCTCCGTCGAAGACAAGGTGCTCGTGAGGCCAGCCGAACGCATGCGCATCGAGACGTTGCATGATCTGTCGCCCCATCTCGGCTCCAGGCCAGAGCTGATCACGTTCGCCCGAGAGCAGCAGGATGGAGCCCTGGAAATTCTCGACACGGATCGTCAGCCCGGGCAGCATTTCAAGCGCGGCGCAGATTGTGGTGATTCTGTGGGCCGACGACCGCCGGGTACTGCAGTTGAATGGCCCTGTGGTTAGATTTATCCTAAAATGGTTTGAGATTCGATGATGAAACGCGCTGCATTGCAAGCCGACCAACTGTACCGGGACATCTTTGAAGCCGCCAGTGACGGGGTTTTGATCACAGACATCGACACCGGAGATGTGCTGGCTGCCAACCCGGCTGCGGCCGCCATGCACGGTTACGCACCGCAGGCTTTTCTAGAGCTGCGGCTGCCAGCGTTTCTCCATATTGACAGCCAGCCCGATTTTGTCCGCTTTGCCGAGTTCATTAAACAAGGCGAGCGGTTTGACGTCCTGGTGCAGCATGTGCGGCAGGACGATACGCCCTTCAGCGTCGAATGGCGCGCGGTGCCATTCGAGTACCAGGGACACACCTGCGCCCTGGTGCTGCTGCGCGATGTGAGCAAGCGGGTGCAGGCCGAGAGCCGCCTGCAGCAGCGGATGGGGGTGCGGGCGAACGAGCAGGTCATCCTGCTCGAGATCTCCCAGACTCTGGCCTCCGAACTGGATTTGCGGCCAGGGCTGATCCTCGACCAGCTGGGCGTTCTCATCAAATACACCCACGCCGCTCTCTTCACAATCGAAGATTCGGCCCTGGTCGCATTAGCGGTGCGCGGTTCGGAGCGGCTGGAGAATTCCATGCCATTTCGCATCCGGCTGGACGGAGAAGAATCGCTGCAGGCACTGTTCAACGGACACCACCCCATACGCATTGCCGATGTGTGGAGCGACGAGCCTTCGGCGGAATTCCTGCGTATGCTCCTGGAGAACGGCGCCGCAGCCATGCTGGAAGGCGTGCAGTCTTGGATGTGGGTGCCGCTGGTCGTCAAGGGGCGCCTGCTCGGTGGCATCGGCATTACTCACACTGAGCGCACTTACTTCACCCCACACCTGGCCGACCTGGCGATGACCATCGCCAACCAGGCGGCGGTGGCCTTGGTCAACGCCGAGCTGTACGAGCACGCCCATGAGCTGGCCGCGCTGCAGGAACGCCAGCGCCTGGCGCGCAACCTGCACGACGCCGTAAACCAGTCTCTCTTCTCCGCCGGGCTGATTGCCGAGGTGCTGCCGCGCCTGTGGGAGAAGGACCCGGTGCAGGCGCGCCGCTCGTTGAAGGACCTGCGCCGCCTGACACGCGGCGCGCTGGCCGAGATGCGTGCACTCCTGGCCGAACTGCGGCCATCCACCCTGACCGACACCGAATTGGGCGACTTGCTGCGCCAGCTGAGCAATGCCTTTACCGGGCGCACCAGCATCCCGGTCGAGGTGACGGTGCGAGGCGAAAGCAGTTTGCCCGCCGAAGTGCAGGTTGCGGTCTACCGCATCTGCCAGGAGGGACTGAGCAACATAGCCAAGCATGCCCGGGCTAGCCAGGTGCGCCTCGACTTAAGTCTTGCACCCGAAGGGCTGGAACTGCAGCTCAACGACGACGGCCGCGGGTTCGTCACATCCGAGCTGACGCCATCCGGGCACTATGGGTTGAACATGATGCATGAGCGCGCTGGTGCGGTGGGGGCTGTTCTGACGGTAACCAGCCGCCGAGGGCAGGGGACGCAGATCCTGCTGCGCTGGGACAGGCAGGAGGGGTTGTGATGAAAAAGCCTACCAATCCCATTCGGGTCATGCTGGTCGACGACCACACCATGGTTCGACGCGGCCTGGCAACCTTCCTGATGGCCTTCGACGACATGGAACTGGCGGGTGAGGCCGAAAGCGGGCAGCAGGCGCTTGAACGCTGCGCCGAGGCCAACCCAGACGTGATCTTGATGGACATGCTGATGCCGGACATGGATGGAGCGACCGCCACCCGCACCCTGCGCCAGCAGAATCCGCATATCCAGGTCATTGCGCTGACCAGCTTCAAAGAATTGGACCTGATCAAGAATGCGCTCGATGCCGGTGCGATTGGCTACTTGCTCAAAGATATTACGGCCGAAGAGCTTGCCCAGTCCATCCGCTCGGCGCACGCCGGACGGGGCACGCTCTCTCCCGAGATTGGTCAGGTCCTCATCCAGGCCGCCAACCACCCGCCCGAGCCAGGCCTTGACCTGACGCCGCGCGAGCGTGAGGTGCTGGCCTTGATGGTCGAGGGGTTGAATAATCGACAAATTGCAGGACAACTGAACGTTAGCCCATCCACGATCAAATCCCACGTAAGCAACATACTAACCAAGTTCGGCGTCGCCAGCCGCACCGAAGCGGTGACCCTGGCCTTGCGGCACGGTCTCGTGAGCTAACCCTGATCTCTACCTCCCCCAACTAGCGGAGGCAAAGACTGCCCGGCCGATGGATGTGGCCGGGCCTTCGTTGCTGTACGCTAAATCCATGACCCGAGTCTATATCGCGAATGCTAACGCCGATGAGCGCTCTGCCCTGCGTTTACTGCTGCAGGATCTGCAGATGGAAATTGCGGGCGAGGCCTATGATTGGCCTACCACCCTGGCTCAAGCTCCAATCAGCCATGCTGATATGTTGCTGGTCGATTGGGCTCTCATCCCCGGTGTTTCCAGTGCGGCGCTCGAAGAACTGCGCCAGGATTGTCCGGCCGCGCTGGTCATTATTCTCATCAGCCAGCTTGATGCCCGTCAGCAAGCTGCCCTCTCTGCCGGCGCCGATGCCTTTATCAGCAAAGATGAGACGCCTGACCGTGTGGCTGAACGCTTGCGGAACGTAGCCGCAGGCGTCCCGGGGGGCTGATGTTCCTTGGATGAAAGGTGACCGGGGAATAGATGTGGATACTCTGCACCGAGTGACGGTGCAGACCGGGCCGGTTTCAAGATAGGGTTGGGAGGATCAAGCGATGAACAAGGATGTATTTGAAGGCAAGTGGAAACAGATTCGAGGCGAGGCCAAATCGTGGTGGGGCAAGCTCAGCGATGACGATCTGGATCGGGCCGCCGGCAAGTTCGACGTCCTTGCCGGCGTGCTTCAGGAAAAGTATGGCTACACGCGCGAGCACGCAATGAAGGAAATCGAAAAGCACGTGACGAAGTATGAAGCGACTTTGAAAGATAAGACCACAACCACCGATGGCTGATCGCCAGAGCGATGCCAGGCCAGCAGTCTCCATGATAGGAGAAGGAGAAAAAGAGAACAAACAAGATCAGGTATTCATGCAGTTCAAACTTTTATAGAGGAGTTACAAAATGAACCTTCTAATTTACCTTGTCGTGGCAGCCATTATCGGTTACGTGGCGACCCAACTGATGCGCGACAGCTCGAACCTGCTGATCAATATCATCGTGGCTGTCGTGGGCGCATTCCTGGCGGGCTACTTCCTGAGCCCCATCTTCAAGGTCGGGACGATCAATGATGCGATCACCATACCGACCATGCTGGTAACACTGCTGGGGGCTGTCATCCTGCTGGCGATTGTCCATTTCATCCGCCGTGGGCGATAATCACTTCCCTCTCCTCACGGTTATCGAGCCCAGTAAATGGTGTGCGCACTTGCGCACCCCGGCTATCCCAGGAAATGGTGTCACAAACCTTCGCCAGGGATCGCACTCAGGGATGTCAAGACGCCAGACAACAAATTATCCGAGCGTAGTAGGTATGCAAGATCTATCAGTGTATCTTTTCACTATTTCCTTCTCTGAAGAGGAGGAGCACCTGTCCAGAGACGGGGAAATCCTGTGGCTCTGAGACAATCCAAAAGGAGATCGACAAAATGAATGTCCTAATCTATCTGGTTGCTGCTGCAATTGTTGGCTGGATTGCGAGCGAGATCATGAAGGACCGCGCCAGTCTGCTGATGAATATCATCGTGGGCGTGGTAGGCGCTTTCCTGGCCGGTTACTTCCTCAGCCCCATCTTCAATGTGGGGACGATCAACGATGCGGTCAACCTGCCAACCATGCTGGTCACGCTGCTGGGCGCGGTCATTGTGATTGCACTTGTTCATCTCGTCCGCCGGAGAGTCTAACCAATCTAGCCGCCACGGCTCAGTCTCTTGCCGCCTTGCGGGATGTCTACAGGGGTGCCCAACCGCACCCCTGTAGACCCAAGTGTCAACCCCTCCAATTTCCGGCAGGGGCATTGTTTAAGGAGTTCATCATGACAGACAACAGAATATCAGAAGTTCGGACGACACAAAACGAACCGGAACGAGAACGACGTATTTTCACCTTTAAAGCCACCCAGCTGGTCTGGCTGTTCTTCGGCATACTCGAAGCCCTGATCGCGCTGCGCATCGGGCTGAAGCTGATCGGTGCCAACGCAGCCAGCCCGATTGCCGGGTTTATCTACGGGGTCACCAGTCTTTTCCTGGCTCCGTTCGAGGGGTTGACGGGGACGCCTACAGCGGGTGGTATGGTGCTGGAACTCTCATCCGTGATCGCCTTGTTGGTGTATGCCCTGATCGCCTGGGCGCTTGTAAAAATAGTCCAGGTAATCTTCTATCGCCCGCGTGGGCCTGTTGTGGGTGTTACGCAAACAACCACTACCGATCAACATACTCCCGAATAAGAAGGTAACCGAATGGACATTTCTACGGATCCATACAAAGCAAGGAGAAATCAAACAGGTCCTTTCCCGTACGCACTCTATCGGACCGTGCTGGGAATTTTCAGGCGGCCGGTAGGGATCTTCACCCTGACAAAAGAAGACCGATTGCAGGCGGGCATACATTTAAGCGACGAGGGGCGTGACGGATAGACCATGCTGTGTGAATATCCCGATCCACAACCTTATGAAAACCCAATCATATTCACCAGGTTCATCCTTTAGGGAGATGACCCCATGGAAGACCCTATCGAGGAGCAAGATTTCGATGGAAGGAAGACGAAGAACGTTGTGTTCGGCCTGCTGATCGGGAGTCTGGCCGGCGCAGTATTGATGCTGCTCCTGGCACCCCAATCGGGGAGGAAGACGCGAGCCCGGATTCAGCAGACAAGCATCCAATTGCGTGATCGGACAAGCGATATGGTGGACAATGCACTTGCGCAGGTTCGTTCCGAGACGCAAGATATCACGACTAGCGTCCGGGAGAAGGCCGGGCAACTGAAGCAGCGTGGCCAGGAAATGCTTGTTGAGCAGATGGATCGCGTGTCCGCAGTTCTCGGCGCTGGGAAATCGTCCGATAAAGATGCATGAGTCCTTGATCCGCGCCTGAATAGTAAAAGGCAAAGGTCGCTGGACCTGACAACCGCCGCTCTCATTCACTGTAGAAGGGATTACGACCATGAGATTCACCAGGAATATCGGCATGCTTTTGCTGGCCATCTTTCTTATCGCCTGGGGCCTGGTACAGCTGCTCGGGATTAGCGGTCTCGGCGTAATCCTGGCGATCCTCGCCATTGCGGCTGGCATCTTCATCCTGCTGGGCCGTTAGGACGACGCTGCCCTGGCAACGGACCCGTTGACATCCGAGTGATCAATCAATAAGGAGAAACCTTATGCTTACCTGGATTATCGTAATACTGCTCGCCCTGTGGTTGCTCGGCTTCTTTGGACCGAAATACCTCCCCAGCATCCCACGCACCGGCAATGTGGTCCACGTACTGATCATTATCGTGGTCATACTTGTTGTCTTGCGGCTGCTGGGAATCGTCTAGGAGGAAACCTTTTCCAGCCGCTGCCGGGTTATTTATTGGTGGCCTGGGGCTGCGCCTGCAACATGCGCTACATTAGCGGGCTTACCAGGGCTCGATCACTTGAGAGCGTGCGCAAGTCGGCAAACCAGACTTGATGCTAAGTTCGCATAGGAACCGTTTCCAGTCCGCAGCCGCCCACATTCAACAGGCCAGGTATCTTCCGCCGCGGCTCCATACACGGGGGACCTTGCATTTGTCGCTGCAGAATTCTTTGGAGAGTCAATGGGGGCGGCCTTCCCCACCTGATGAAACGAGCTGGAATAGCCGCCCAAATAACTATGAATTCAAGTAGCAGGAACGATCGTGTCATTCTGGAGCGCATCGCCCATCAAGCGATGCTGGAGCGCGGGCTGCTGCCCGAATTTTCCGCGGCCGCACTCGCCGAGCTTGGAAGGCTTCAGGCCCATGTGGCAGCAGATGCCGGGCCTACTGAAGGCGCCTCCGAGATTCGTGACCTGAGCAGTCTGCTGTGGGCTTCGATTGACAATGATGACTCGCGTGACCTGGATCAGCTCACCGCGGCCGAGCAGATGCCGGATGGCAATGTCCGGCTCTTTGTTGCCGTGGCGGATGTGGTCTCGTTGGTGAATAAGGGCTCGGCCATCGACGAACATGCTCGCCATAACACTACTTCAGTCTACACCGCCGCCCGGATCTTTCCGATGCTGCCCGAGCAGCTCTCAACGGATCTGACATCGCTCAATTTCGGTCAGGAACGACGGTCGATTGTGGTTGAGATGGTGATTGCCCCGGAGGGAACGCTTCAGGATTCTGACATCTACCAGGCGCGCGTCACCAATCAGGCCAAGCTCGCCTACAACAGCATGGCGGCCTGGCTGGATGGGACCGGGGATCCACCGCAGGCTCTCGCGGCAGTGAAGGGGCTGGACAAGAATCTACGCCTGCAGGATCAGACGGCACAAAAGATGAAGCATCTGCGCCACACGCATGGGGCGCTCAGCTTGGAGACGATTGAAGCCAGGCCGAGTTTCGACGGGGATCGGATCCTCGCACTGGAATTGGACGAGAGGAACCGGGCGAAAGAGATTATTGAAGACTTCATGATCGCTGCAAATGGCGTAACGGCTCGCTTCCTTGAAGCCAGGCATTTCCCTTCCATCCGGCGCGTGGTTCGGAAGCCAAAGCGCTGGGAGCGAATTGTGGCCATTGCCGATGAGCACGGTTTCAGGCTGCCTGCTGAGCCTGATTCGGTCGCCTTGGATGAGTTTCTCGTTAAGCAGAAGGCCGCGGATCCACTGCGGTTCCCAGATCTATCGCTCGCCGTCATCAAGCTGCTGGGTTCCGGGGAATATATCGCTGAGCATCCGGGCGGGCACGTCCCGGGTCACTTTGGCCTGGCCGTTAAAGACTATGCCCATTCGACAGCTCCCAACCGCCGCTATCCAGACCTGGTCACCCAACGCCTGCTGCAATCCGCTATCCAAGGCCAGTCAATCCCTTATGGCAAGGAAGAGTTGGAAGCCCTGGCTGTACACTGCACTAAAGCTGAAGACGCGGCCACAAAGGTAGAGCGCCTGGTTGAAAAATCAGCTGCGGCGTTGCTTCTTCAATCCAGGATTGGAGAGAAGTTTGATTCGGTCGTCACCGGTGCCTCCGAGAAGGGAACCTGGGTCCGACTGCTCGAAATGCCGGTTGAGGGGAAACTGGTTCGTGGTTACGAGGGGGTCGATGTCGGCCAAAAGTTGCGCGTGCAGTTGACCTCCCTGGATGTCGAGCGTGGGTACATCGATTTCACGAGGATCAGTCCTCCCCGGCGTCGGCGTTGATCCCTCTCAAGGCGTTTTCAAAGTAGATATAGGAGAATTGGAAAGATATGCATGCAGGTTTGTGGCTCGATCACCGCAGGGCCGTGATTGTCATCGTGACCGATCATGGGGAGGAGATGCACGAAATACCTTCGAACATCGATAAGCCTGCTGGCGGTGAGAACGGTGCGGGTGTTGGAGAGCGATTGACGCAGGACATGCGTGACCGGAAATATCGTACCCGGCTAAACCGCTACTACAACAGCATCATCACGATCCTGCGCGACAAAGAGGCGATCCTGATTTTCGGTCCTGGTGAGGCGAAAGAAGAGCTGGTTAAACGACTTGAGATCAAGGGACTCAAAAGGCACATCCAGGGGGTTGAAACGGTAGATAAGATGACCGATCGTCAGATTGCAGCCAGGGTGCGAGAGCATTTCAAGCTATAGCTCAAACTGGCAGCGGGCAGTTGTCATTCTGACGGAATCTAACCCCACCCGCAGGCTGTCCGACCCTGCATCACCCGGACCCAATGTCGGACTCCGCTCGAAGTGATATCGATATCAAAGGAGTTGCAATGAGAAACCTTTCTGCTCCAAAAGTAGTTACCTGGTGGATCGCCATTGGTCTTGGCGTCCTCGGGATTCTCGGGTACACAGGCACGGTCGCCGCGCTGGGCGAATACGCTTTCTGGCTGGTTGTAGCCGGATGGTTGTTACTGGTGTTGGCGACCCTCTTAAGGGATCTTTAGCCGCTCGAATGCGTGGACTCCGGGGTTGGGAGACAGTCCGGGCCGCCCCGGGGTCCACGCATCTTCCGTTCGGTTTGCCGCCTGTGCATGGACGGCCTTCAAAGAGCTTGCCAGGCCGATATTGAATATTTAACGTTGAAGGCTTGGATCCCCCGCCAGCCCGTTGCCACGTTGATCGCGCGCCTTGAGGGTTTATCCGGCGTTTCCGTTCAAGGCTCCTGCGCATATATTCTTCCAGGGCCAATCGAACGGCGTACCGCCTGAGTAAAGTGGGCTCAGTTCCGCCAGATTAAGAATCGCTGGTACCGAGAGTGCAGCCCCTCATGTCCCCCCTAGCATCGCCTGACTTGTATGAATCTCTTTCCAGCCCTGCGAAGATTCGCACTCTTTCCGCACCCGCTGGAGTTCACTCGACCAGCCTGGCAGCATCGGTCTTGATCAGCACGATCTTGAAGCCGCGCGGCACGAATCAAAGGATGATTGCGAAAAGAAAAACAACGGCAGGATGATGCACGGGATGAAATTGCATCAGATTATGAAGCCGGCTTTCCTCAAGAGCTACGTTAGGGGGGCGTGGCATCGGCGCAATCGATCTTGATGAAGTTGAGTGGAGCCATCCTGATGTGCAGGTCATTGCAGGCATGGAATTTTAAAAGTTGCCCTGAGAAGTCCAGAATCGCCATTCTGGAATCGAGGTTGGCAGCCGCGATCTCACCCAGCAGGCGATCCCACCTGAGCGCCTCGACTTGCGAAGCACCGGAAGGGGAGCCGTCGCTCCTTGGCCTGACTCGACACCATACAATTGGATGTAGCTGTTGAGGAGGTGCTACCTGGCGCGGCAGACGCATGGAGCGCAAGAGTTGGTGGCTCCAACCAGACTTGGAATTACTCTGGTCATTGAGCCTGGCGCACCTCTGTGCGGCGCAAGCTCAGCGATCTGCGGGTACAGCCGTTGGCCGGGTGTACTACGTAGCATCCGGCCGCCGAATTTTAATCCTCGAGCACGAACGTCACCATCATGTTCACCTGGTACTCTGACGGCTTTCCATTCTCGACGCGGACATGCTGCTCTTTGATCCAGACGCTCTTAATATTTCGCAGCGTCTCGTTCGAGCGCGCTATCCCCTGCTGAACCGCATCCTCAAATCCCTTGGTCGAGGTCGCACTGATTTCGGAAATCTTGGCAATGGACATGTTGGATCTCCTTTGATAGGTGGTCGTGCTTACGTATCGGGTAAGCTGCAGCGAGTTATTGGCGCTCCATGGACCCGTGAACATGACGCCCTGCTTCACGAACGACGTTTGAGCTTATAGAACAGAAGAATACACACCGCCAGGCCGCCCGCATGGAAAAGATATTTCCCCTTCTCCCTCAAGCCATCTCGTCCTTATCAGCTGCAGATGATGGGCAGGTGAATGGCTGCGGGAGGCCGATGTAGACAACAACCTGACATTGCCGCTGGGATCTTGACCAAGCATTCCCGATTCATGGGTGCGGGCCTGCCATTGTGGCTGTTCAGGCCATAATCTGCGCTGGGCGTTTGCCCCGGAGCAGGAATGTCAACACAAACCCTGCAAGGAATCCGCCGATGTGTGCCATGTAGGCGACGCCGCCCATCTGCGCTGCGCTGTCAATCGAGCCGATGCCACCAAATAACTGCAGGACGATCCAGAGTCCAATGACGATCAACGCCGGCACTTGTATCACCCGCTGGCCCTGTAAGACCCGGACCCGACCCTGTGGGAACAACAGAATGTATGCGCCGAGCACTCCCGCGATCGCCCCGGATGCCCCTAAATTAGGCAGGTTTGAACCGGCGCTGAAGGCCAGTTGTGCGAAAGTTGCCGCAAGTCCACAAAGTACGTAAAGAACGTGAACTTGATGTGTCCGAAACGGTCTTCGACATTGTCACCAAAGATCCATAAGTACAGCATGTTGCCGCCCAGGTGGACCCATCCGGCATGCATGAACATGGAAGAGAAGAGGGTTAGAAAATCACCTTCAGGGTTGGCAAGGAAGCGGCTTGGGAC
>DAOUEJ010000008.1:0-1766 GCA_034430615.1 Anaerolineales bacterium
CCGTCTCTTCGGAAGCCTTATCAGTGTTCAGTGCGCTGAATCGGACTGGAGTCGCGTTGATCTGGGCAATTCTTCTGCTGGCGATCCTCGGGTTGCATCGAGGCCGCCGCCAGACCGTCGACCGCATAAAGTTCGTTGAAGACTGGTCCCGGCTCGATCTGATCTCGAAAATCGCGCTCGGTTGTATGTCCGCTGTTGTCAGTCTGCTATTCATTATCGCCCTGGTGTCACCGCCTAATAATATCGACTCTTTTATCTATCACATGGCCCGCGTGGTGCATTGGGCGGAGGACGAGAGCCTGCGCCACTACCCGGCCTATATCGGCCACCAGCTGAACAAGCCGATCTGGTCGGAGACGTTCATCTTACACTTACGGCTGCTTTGGGGAAGCGACCGGGTCGACAACCTCATGCAGTGGTTCTGCATGCTGACCAGTGTCATCGGCATCTCGGTTATTGCGCAAGAGTTAGGGCTTGCAAAACGAGGTCAAATCCTGGCCTCTCTCTTCGCGCTCGCCATTCCGATGGGGCTCCTGCAAGCGACCAGCACCCAGAATGATTATGCCGCCGCCATGTGGGCCGTCCTGCTGGCTTATTTCGTCCTGCTCTCGATGAGGCGGAGTCTTGCGCGGACCGAGCTTCTCGGCCTGGGGATATCCTTTGGGTTAGGGATCTTGACCAAGGGCACGTTCTTTGTGTATTTCCCACCATTCATCGCCTGGTATCTGCTGAACCGGCTGGTGAAGCGTGGTGCGGTGGATACCGTCAAGCAAGGCGCACTGATCGGCGTGATTGTTCTCACACTGAACCTGGGTTTTTGGGCGCGCAACATTCAAACGTACGGTGGACCCTATGGAACGTCGGAATGGCTACAGAAGAATCTCGAATTCGACGTGGATTTTTTCAACCGCATCTTTGATAAGGACCAGTCCTCCATCCCTGGATCATCGAAATACATGGTCAGTGAGATCGCGATGCCCGGGATTTACGGGAAGACGGCGAGCACCACACCGATCGGCGATATCAACCTCGAAGGAACAATTCTCCGGTCGGAATCTCAGCCTGCTTCACGACCTCTGGAACCGGTGTGGGATTATCTCCGCCGCCTGGCGATGACGGCTGGACGCAATTTCACCAGCCCCTCTGGTTTCATCACCCGCCAGCTGATCAAGTTTGTCGATGCCTATCCCGGGGTGTTCGGCGAGACGTATGGCGAGGAGCTCAAGGCTTCCGCCTGGAATCACGAGGATCATGCCGGCAATCTCCATCACCTGCTGCTGATCCTCGGATCGATACCCATCGTCCTCGTATTCGGTCTTCGCAAAAAAGACCGCTTGATCCTGATGTACAGCGGAAGTGTCCTGCTGACGTTCTGCTTGATCCCGGTGGTCATCGGGCACGGCGCAAGCTTCTGGGGAGTTCGCTACCAGCTGCCTTTCTTCGTCCTCGCCGCCCCCGTGTTTGCCTACGCACTCTCGGTTTTCCGGTTCAAAGCTTTTTATCCACTAGCAGTCATCTTCCTCGCAGTAGCTTCTCTTCCCTGGCTGCTGCTCAACAGCACGCGGCCGGTGATCGGCCTACCCCCATGGCCGACAAAGATCGGCAGCATCTTCACTGAGAGCCAGGAACGTGTCTTGTTCGCCAACAATACCGCTTTACTCGACGATTATGCTTTTACTGTGGATGCCATCCGGAAGGCAGACTGCGACTCGGTAGGATTGCTTGTCGGCGTAGAATTCTTAGAATACCCTCTCTGGTGGTTGCTC
>DAOUEJ010000009.1:0-2943 GCA_034430615.1 Anaerolineales bacterium
AGTATTCCCTATGCAAAGGGAGCTGCATTTCTTGTTTGCCTTGAGGAGGCAGCGGGCCGGGATGTGTTTGACGCATTTATCAAGCACTATATCGAAACCTATCAATTCACCTCGATTACGACGGATGAGTTCATCGCGTTCCTGCTCGAAAACCTGCCGGAAGCAGCAGAACGCGTCGATATTGAGGAATGGGTCCATCATCCTGGATTCCCGGAGAGCGCACCCCAATTAAGCTCCAAACTGTATGATGAGGTCGAGAATGCCCTATCTGCCTTCATCAACGGCATCCTTCCAGAGAAGAAGACGGTTAAGAACTGGCGTGCGCTACAGGTTATACAATTCTGCCTAGACCTCCAGAACCAGGAAGTGACCATTGCTGACTGCAAGTACTTTGAAGACCTCTTCGGAATCGATGATAGCGCGAGTGCAGGGTTGCGGAGGGCTTTTTATCTGTTTGCTATCCCGGCGGGATACGAAGACATTCGTCCGGGGATTGAACGCTATGTTGAGCAAATTGGACGAGGTTACTTTCTTTTGAGTATCTATCGCTGCATGGTGAAAGTTGATTGGACACGCCAGTTCGCTCGGTCCTTGTTCGAAGAGCACAGGGACCGCCACCATCCGATCACGGTGAAAAGCATTGATGCCATCCTTACGGAAGCTGGGTTATGAACTAGAACAGCACAATACGGAATATACAAAGTTCCGGGAACGCGGTTACGCCATCCAGCGGTGATCACTTCCGAGCCATGCCTTTCGATAACGAGATTTTTTGAAGCAAAAAGAGGACTAAGCAGTCCCGCTTTTTGAAATCATTTACCCGAAATCGAAACGACTTTGAGTTCAGGTCAATTTTGCATCTGCAAAGTCCAGCATGAGTTGGGTGAACTCGATCCACTGCTCGGTCGTGGGACCAATATGGCCAGCCTCGTACCAGTGCAACTCGATCTTTTTCTCCAGGCCTTTCATAATTTTTTCAAAGGCGCGAATGGGTTCCGCCGGGGTGCGGGAGTCATTCGAGCCCTGGATGATGAGCAGGGGTGCATCGAAGTTCTCAGCGTAAGTAACCGGTGAGGCCGCCTTCCAGGCCTCCGGGTTTTCCTCTGGGGTACCGAGGAAGAGCCCGTCGTCCATCGCCCTGAGGGTTGCATTCTCATATTGGTAGGACATGATCCAATCCGAGATCGCAGCCTGTGCCATCCCACCCGCCCACAGGCTAGGTGCCTTGCCCAGCGCCAGCAGCGTCAAGTAGCCACCATAGGAATAGCCCGTCAGGAAAATTTGATCTTCATGTGCAATCTGCTGATCAATCAGCCATTTCCTGGCAGCAAGGATATCCCCGACCTCTAGCGTGCCCGGTTGGCCCCAGATCGACTCCTTGAACTCTTTCCCGAACGTGGTTGAGCCATGGTAATTGACCGTCAGGAAGGCATAACCATGATCGAGCCAGGCTTGTGCGAGCGGGTAAAAGGAATTCGTGGCGACAGCCTCCGGTCCACCATGGGTGTGGAGGATGGTTGGATAGGGTGGGATACCAACATCAGGAAGTCCTAACCAACCCTGGACCATCTCTTGGCCCGTCGCTGGGAATTCGATGCTCTTCCACACATGGCCGGGCGGTGCTTGCTTCAGGTAAAGAACATCGTCGAGGCATTCCCCGGTTTCCGGGTTGAGTTCAACGACATGCCTCGGACGAGTCGAGTCTCCGATCAAAGCAAATAGCCGGCCGTCAGGCGTGAAGAAGGCCTCGTGGCCGAAGATCCCGCCCAGGAACCCGAGTGAGCCAGGTGGCAGCCCAAGCCGTTTATAGTTGCCGCTTGCGAGGTCATAGGTGAAAAGCGTCTGTTCAGCCCTGTGGACCTGCATCAAGAGAACCATGCTTGCATCGGGGTTCCAATCCAGCGGTTTTAAATCCCCTTCAAGTTCGGGAAGCTCGAGGTCAAGACGGTCGCCTGTAAGCGGTTCCCAGATGAATGGGCGCAGAAATCCCGAGCAATCCGTAAAAGCGAGAAGCCTTTTGTCATTTTCTGAGGGGCTGAAACCGACCAGCTCGATGCTGCAGGTTGGTCCGTCGGTGAGGACGCCAACCTGCTCTCCAGTTTCGGTGTTATAAACCAGCACAGCAAAGCGCATGCCCTCCTGGCGTTCAACCGTATGGATCGCGACCAGACGACCATCGCTCGATAGCTCGGGACCGCCCGAGAACTGCCTGCTTTCATATGCGAGATTCAGCTTCGCGTCAGGGGTCATGGGCATGCCATGCTGGATATAGGTGGCAAAATGTCCTTCCAATCCGACACCCATCGCAATTTGATTTGAATTGGAGGCGATCGACCAGCCCGCGCGGGAGTAATCAGGCAGCTCAGGCGTTAAATCCGTATACCGCTCTCCGTCGAAGGACACCAACTGGTAGTGGCCAATCTCTGTGCCAGCCTCATCCCGGTGATAGAGAAGCTCACTGCCATCCGGCAGGATGGCGGCTTTTTCCACGCCCCCCGGCAAATCGGTAAGCCGGGCGTAGGAGTGATGAACGAGATCCCAGGCGTAGAGCTGGTAGGTCTCTTCGATATTGGCGATAAAGAAACCTCGGTCGGGGTTTTTAGCTGCGACACGGGCGTAGCGGATTTCAGGTGTACACCAGCGTTCTTTCCAGCGTTCCTCGGCGATCGTATCGGTTTCAGGCATCGGCGTACTCCCTCCTCTTTACTAGCGATTGTTTTGCGATGTTGGATTCAATGAGGGCTGGATTGTGGGCGGAGGTGTTGATGGCTCGGATGTTCAGTCAGGCTGTTGACAGTGGACACACCTTGCACCCCCAAGCATATGAGAAAGCTGTTGGAGAAACAAGCACATCATTGTAAATTTATCTCATTCGCCGGCCCGGATCGATGAAGATTTATTGAACGGACTTGTGAGAATGAATTGATACGAACCTAATATCGT
>DAOUEJ010000010.1:0-92617 GCA_034430615.1 Anaerolineales bacterium
GGGCCTGGTTACAACTTCGCAGATGAGTTCCATCCTCAGCTCCGACATGATGGTCCTGGCATCCTCTCCATGGCCAACGCTGGTCCAAACACGAACGGATCTCAGTTTTTTATAACCCATCGCGCGACGCCTCATTTGGATGATAAACATTCGGTCTTTGGGAAGGTTATCGACGGGCTGGATGTTCTTCTATCGATCCCAGAACGCGATCCGATGAAGCGAGATGCATCTGCAGTGACGATCAGGACAATTACGATTGAGGAGCAATGAAGTCCGAAGCCCGGCATAGCGGTTGGCGATTAACCCTGGCCCGGATTCTGGCTCTCGTAGCCGTCATCGCGATCACCGTCTTTGTCTTTTCGATCCGTGAAAAGGCAGCAGAGCTCCAGGGCTATGGCTATCCGGGGATCTTCTTGCTCTCGCTGCTTGCGAATGCAACTTTGATCCTACCTGCCCCAGGGATCGCACTGACGTTTACCTTCGGGGCCGTCTTCAACCCTATTGGAGTTGCACTGGCTGCTGGAGCAGGCGCAGCCCTGGGGGAGTTAACAGGATATCTGGCAGGCTTCAGCGGCCAGGGGGTGCTTCAGGACAGCAAGACATACCAGAGGCTGGAAGGTTGGACCCAGCGATACGGTAATTGGGCGATCCTGCTGCTAGCGTTCGTCCCAAACCCTTTTTTTGATCTTGCCGGGGCCGCAGCCGGGGCACTGCGTATGGCGCTGCCGCGTTTCTTGCTCTGGACCCTGGTGGGGAAAGTGCTGAAGATGCTGCTTATCGCCTATGCGGGCGCAAGTTCGCTCAATTGGCTCCTGGCATACTTCCCCAGCGTTCGTTGAGAGCGATTTGATAGCTTATTAATGCTTAAAGTCTTGATACCGAAGTGTGAAAAGTTCCAACGCTTCACGGTCAACCTCAACTCCCAGCCCGGGAGCATCAGGAACGTTGATTGTGCTGTCAGGGTTGAGCTCGAAGAGCGGATGAGCGATATCACGCTGGTAATAGCGTTCACTTGCCGAGATATCGCTGTGCAAGGTGAACCCGGGCAGTGAAGCAATTGCCAGATTTGAGGCTCTACCGATCCCGGTCTCCAGCATTCCCCCACACCAGACAGGAATATCCTTTGCAAGACACAGATCATGGATGGCGACGCCCTCGCTTAACCCCCCAACCCGGGCAGGCTTGATGTTGATCACGCGACACGCGTCGATTTGGAGCGCCTGGCGGGCATGCCTGCGCGAGAGGATGCTTTCATCCAGGCAGACAGGCGTTTGCAGGTCCTTCTGAAGCTCGGCGTGATCGATCAAGTCATCTTCAGCGTATGGCTGCTCGACCAACTCCAATTCAAACGCGTCAAGCTTGAGCAGGTGATCATGATCAGCCGTGTTATACGCTGCGTTTGCATCCACCTGGAGCGCAATCCCGGGATAGGCAGCCCGGACAGCCTCCACAACCTGCAGATCATTGCCCGGCTCGATCTTGAGCTTGATCCTGGCGTACCCCTGCCGGAGGTATGATTCCACCCGCTCGATCATCAGCGCAGGGCTATCCTGGATCCCGATCGACACGCCTACCGGGATGCGATCCTTCAACCCACCAAGCATCCTTCGCAGCGATAAACCCTGGCGTTTACCCAGGAAATCCCAGTATGCCATTTCCAGGCATGCCCGAGCCTGAGGGTGTCCCTTAATCCCTGAGAAACACGCCAGGAGAGCATCAATCGATGCTGGCGGATTCTCCAGCACTGCCGGGATCAAGAACTCAGCCAGAATATGCCAGGCTGTGCCAGTGGTCTCGTAGGAGTAGCCAGGCCTATCCCCGGCAACACATTCACCCCACCCTTCGATGCCATCCCCCTCGAGCCGGATGATCAGACAATCTCGCTTCTGTTCAACTCCGAAGGAGGTCCGGAAGGGCGATTTCAGATCCATGCGGATGTGCCGCATTTCGATATTCGACAGCATGACTTTATCCAAAGGTCGTCTCTCCATAGGATAGGATGTAGTACGAACGGGGGAACGACTCGCCGCGCAGGTAAACGAAATCAGTGACCAGGTAGCCCTGCTCAAACACGCGCAGGAAGATCTCGCGCGTCTGCTCCCTCCAGGCAGCTGCCAGCCCTTCATCCTCAGCCCGTAACCTGATGAAATTGGAAGGGATCTCGACCAACGCGAAGGTGCCGGAAGGGTAGAAAAGCTCCTGAGCCGGATGAATCAGGTCGTCGGTGCCAAGCGTGGCAGGATTGATCTTTTCAGCGCCTGCGCTGAGAAAATGAGCCAGATCGAGGGGTTTACGGTCGCCAGCCAACCTTGCTTCCACCCTGTGCGACGTCACCCACCAATCGACAACAAATCGATCCGATGCCAGGCCAGTATTGAGGGCATCACGCATCTCACCATAGGCATCAGGCATGTAATGATCACACACAGCCCCCAGCTGTCGAATATTGAGCTGGGCATTCAAGCTTAGAAGCGGATCAAATGTCCAGGTGATCAAGCGGATGCCTTGCTTGATCACATACTCTCGCTGAGCGAGCTTGAGAGCATACCCGATTCCCTGGCCTCGATATTCAGGCAAGACACCTAGCTCATGTGAGTGATGTTCCAGGCGGGCCATTGCGACCCGATCCGAGCTCCTTGAATCCGCACCCAGGAAGCCAAGGACAAAACCGATCAAACGTTTGTCCTCGAAGGCGCCAATTAACACACCGCCGTGAGATCGAATCGCATGCAGAATATGGGCAGGAATGACGTCGATCTCACTCGAAGGCCAGATCCTGCGCTGTACAGCCTCCACTTGAAGAATTTCGTCGTGCCCTCGCACCGGGCGGATTTCGATCCCATCAACCATACTACTCTCTCCTGTGACGCCCGAGTTGCTCTCGTAGAAATTCCCAACCCCAGTTCTTCCCGCTCAGGTACCCGATATGATCCTCAAAGCGCCTGGGTGCCAGGCCAAATACTTCGGGCAGCGTATTCAGATCCGTTGTACGGTTCACTGCAAGGTAATCCGTCCAATGCCGTGAAATAAAGGATCGCGGCAGAATACTAGCCGTGATGCGTGCAAGCAAGCGCAGCGTGGGTGGGCGCATGGGAAGTGGGATACGCATGATGCTGGCCTGACGAAGGACGATGTTCACAATCTCACGATATGTCAAATACTCCGGGCCACCGATCTCATAGGTCTGATCATACTTTCCCGGATCTACCAATATCCATTCGATACAGGTCGCCAGGTCATCAACCCAGAGCGGTTGGAGTACGGTTGAGCCATCAGATGGGATCGGGAACAGGACAGGGGAGACAGCAGCGAGTTTAGCAATCCCGGTTGTAAACGCATCCCCCTCCCCGAACAGGATCGTTGAGCGCAGGATCGTGGATGGCACGCCGCTGGATCGGATTGGGTCTTCCGCGTGTGCCTTTGCTTGAAGCAGCGGATACGCTGAGGAGCGATCCGCTCCCAGCATGCTCAACATAATAATATGCTCGACACCTGCGTCGGCCGCGGCTTCAGCGAGATTTTGGGCAGCGGCGACATCCAACTCGCGCGGGTCGGCTGAATCAGAAGCCAATCTGGCGCCTGCTAGGTGAATAAGGGTTTTCACACCCACCATGGAAGCCCGGATCCCACGCGTATCGCCTAGCCCGGATAAGGCGACGTCCACTTCAACCCCGCGTGGGAGCGTAGGCGACATGCGTGAAGGTTCAATAAGCGTACGGACCCTCCCTCCATCGTTGGCAATCTTACGTAAAACCGCCCGCCCGATGAAAGTCGTTCCGCCCGTCACCAGCAGCATGGTATCAATCAACCCCCGATCAGAGCAGAAAGCGGTATGATATGGACCATTAACATCCCCACGTTCAGATTTGGATTCTAGCACAGGCGCCTCTCCGGCCTGCGAACCGATGCCGGAGTCTGGGTGTTATAGGCCAGCAAAGGGGTGCAGTTCATAAGGTGCTAGCCGAGGAGGAGGTTGCGATGGCAAGGACACGGGTTGTTGTTACAGGGTTGGGGTGTGTGACCCCGCTCGGAAAAGACGTAGAATCAACATGGGGATCAGCCATTGCTGGGCAATCCGGTGTTGCACCCATCACGCTCTTTGACGCAACGGAGTTTAAAACCCATTTCGGCGCGGAAGTTAAGAACTTCGACAGCGAGGCGGTTGTCGGAAAACGGCTTGCGAGGCGGACCGACCGCTGCACCCAGTTTGGGATGGAAGCAACACGCCAGGCGCTCGACGATGCTGGCCTGGAAGTCACGGAGCAAAACCGGGACCGGATTGGGGTCATCTTCGGCAGTGGGATTGGCGGGATCGGCACTATATTCACCGAGGTCAGCAACTTCCTCGAGCGTGGTCCACGCTGGGTGAGCCCTCACATGGTACCCATGATGCTTCCCGATAGCATCCCTGGGTATATTGCAATCACCTACGGTATGCGGGGACCGAACATGACAATCGTCACGGCGTGTGCTTCGAGCGCGAACGCGATCGGGGAAGCTACAGCTATGATTCGGCGCGGCGCCGCGGACGTGATCGTCGCTGGTGGAGCAGAGGCAGCTATCGTGCCCGTCGCTGTGGCCGGGTTCAATGTTATGGCGGCAATTTCAACTCGCAACGACGATCCGCAAGGTGCCTCGCGACCATTTGAACGTGATCGGGATGGATTTGTCATGGGTGAGGGTGGCGCAGCGCTGATCCTGGAGACCATGGAGCATGCCCAACAGCGCGGGGCACGGATCCTCGCCGAACTCGTCGGATACAGCGCCACCAACGATGCCTATCACATCTCCGCGCCCGCGGAGAACGGCGCCGGAGCGGTAATCTGCATGCGGAATGCATTGGCGGATGCCGGTTTGCCGTTGGAAAGCATCGACTACATCAATGCACATGGAACCAGCACGCCACTAAACGATGCAAACGAGACAGCTGCGGTCAAGACAGTTTTCGGTGAGCACGCCTATAAGCTTGCGATCTCCTCGACCAAATCTATGACCGGGCACTTAATGGGAGCCGCCGGAGCACTCGAATCGCTCTTTTGTGTCCGCGCTTTGCAGGAAGGGATCCTGCCTCCTACGATCAATTATTCGACACCCGATCCCGAATGTGATCTCGATTACGTCCCCAACAAAGCCCGCAATCAAAACATTGCCTACGCGATGACGAATTCCTTTGGCTTTGGCGGGCACAATGCCTGTTTGATCTTCGCAGGTGTTGGAAAGTGAAGGTAATAAGATGAGCAGGTTTGCCCACATCACTGGTTGGGGGATGGCAGCCCCGGAACGGGTGCTGACAAATGATGAACTGGCGTTGATGGTCGACACCACGGACGAATGGATCATCAGCCGCACAGGAATTCACTCACGCCACATTGCTGATAAGGGCGAGACGACAGCCTCGCTGGCAGTCGAAGCGGCAATCCGGGCGCTTGCTCCAACAAATATCGAGGCGCGCGACCTGGATTTGATTATCGTCGCCACATCCACCCCGGAACATATCTTTCCCGCAACCGCTTGCCTGGTCCAGGACCAGTTAGGAGCGGTAAAGGCCGGCGCCTTCGATCTATCTGCAGCCTGCACCGGATTCATCTACGCCTTGAATATGGCCGCCCAGAGCATCAGAACTGGATCGATCGATAATGCCCTCGTCATTGGTTCCGAGACCCTCTCCCGCCTGGTTGACTGGGAAGATCGCTCGACTTGCATCCTCTTCGGGGATGGCGCGGGCGCATTTGTCCTTCAAGCCAGCGAACGGCCGGGTGGGATCTACTCCTGCGTGATGCGATCGGATGGATCTGGTGGGGATCTATTAACTCTGCCCGGCGGTGGCTCCAAGCACCCGACCACGCATGAGACAGTGGATAAGAAACTACATACGATCCGCATGAACGGGCGTGAAGTGTTCCGTTTTGCCACACGTGTGATGGCCTCGGCCACGCGCGAAGCTGCGGAACGCACTGGTTGGACCCTGGACGAGATTGATCGCATCATCCCACACCAGGCGAACCAGCGCATCATCGAGGCTGCCGCCCGAGGCTTGCGGATGCCCATGGAACGCTTTTTCGTCAATTTAGACCATTACGGGAACACATCGACGGCATCGATCCCGATCGCGATCTGCGAAGCTGTTGAATCGGGTGAGGTCGCCCCAGGAAACAAACTTATCCTGGTCGGTTTCGGCGGCGGGCTTACGTGGGGTGCGCTCTCTCTTGAATGGGTGGAGCCCGAACGTAAGGTTAGTGTCATCGCCCGGCGAAGGCGTCGCCTGCAGGTTTTCCTGGCCCGAATACGCTCATTCATTCGGCGGGTTGCACGCAAACTGGAAGGTATAATCTGGGGTACATCTACACATCCCGAGGATTAGAACTGATACATATCAAAAAGAGAGCAGCCGACTGGCTGCTCTCTTTTTCTTTTAATTAGCTAGCAAGATGATCTAGTTATCAGAAAGCGTGTCAAGAAACGTATCCACAATATCCCTCAGGTAAGGCTCTGGGACCGCACCGACCTGGGTGTGGACCACCTTTCCGTCGGCGACAAAGAGCATTGTCGGGATGCCCTGAACGCCGAACTGCATCGCCCATTGCGGGTGATCATCGGTGTTGACCTTCGCAACAAGAAGCTTCCCAGCATACTCGTCCGCTAACTTCTCCAAGACCGGGGCGACCATTTTACAGGGACCGCACCAGGGAGCCCAGAAATCCACGATGACCGGGATTTCGGACTTAAGAACGCTCGCTTCAAAGGCCGCGTCCGTAACATTGATGGGTTCGTTAATCATGCAAATCTCCTTGAGCAAGTTGACTGGAGTATCATACCGCACTGTCCTACGCTAATATAGATGCGGCGAACAAAAGAAATGTTACCCATAAAATGAGAAAACTACGAGTGATATAATTCAGCTTCGGCAAAGGATTCTGAATACATGACGAATGCACAATGCCCAAGCTGTGGTGAAATGACGTTACAGGAGATCTCCCTCGGAGAGGCAGTCTGTCAGCGCTGCGGTGCCGAGTTTCAATCCGGGAAACGACTCTGCCCGGCCTGCGGCGCACTCAACGAAATTGTAGGCGAGAGCTGTCAGGCTTGTCATGAACCACTGACTGTGTTCGAAACCGTCCTTTCCAGACAGAAAGCGGGGCTGTCCTCCTACCGGCTCAAACAGATGCGAGACCTGGCAGCGGGTATCAAAGAGCAAAGCGCTCGCCACTCCGAAGAACGCATGTCAGAATTCACCGCGGTCGATCAACGCAGGCGGGAGGCGGAGCGAGAAGCGATGCTCATCCAGGGGGTACGCGATATCCAGCTCCTACGCTACGTAAAAATCGGGTTTGGCATCTTTCTCGCCCTTCTAGCGATCATTAGCTTGATCGTTCTCCTCTAACCCATGCTCGTCTCTCCAGCCTACACATTCCAACTCCAAGTTTTTGAAGGTCCACTTGATCTTCTGCTCGACCTGATTGAACGTGCTGAACTCGATATCACCAAGGTATCACTGGCTCAGGTCACGGATCAATATCTGGATCATATCCACAGCCTGCAGGATCGCACGCTCGAGGATCTGGCTTCCTTTCTCGTGATCGCAACGCGCTTGATCCAGATAAAATCCGAGGCCCTACTGCCTCGCCCGCCGATACGTGAACCTGGTGAAGAGGATCCTGGTGATGCCCTCGCCCGGCAGCTGGTCGCGTATAAACGCTACAAGCAGGTCGCGATTCTGCTCGCGGATCGTGAGGCGGAGGGGCTACGAACCTATCTTAGGATTGCCGCGCCCCCTCCTGTGGATCCCAAACTCGAGTTGGGTCAACTGACGATCGAGGATCTTCGACAGGCGATGGTCGAGGTGCTACTCAACACACCTAATCCACCCCAGATGGTGCGCGCCGTGACCGCATCCCAGGTGCGCATCCGGGATAAGATTCGTTCGCTTGTGGAGTCCTTGAGGAAAATTGGAAGGGTGTCTTTTCAGCGCTTTGTTCGAACAGCGAAAACCCGGTTGGAAGTCGTCGTATCCTTCCTCGCTGTTCTGGAATTGATCAAGCAAGACCAGGTGCTGGCTTCACAGGACGAACTATTCGGGGATATCGAACTTACCCCTGGACAAGCTTGGGACCGGGATCAATCGACGTCGGACTTTGATCTGGAGTTCGAGGAATAGTACGCCCCGAAGGTTAGCGCAATTGCCGCTCCGACGGTGTCGATTCCCACGTCCACCAGTGTCGAAGTCCTCCCCTGCACGAAAGATTGGTGAAACTCATCACTCAGTGAGAACAGGATGGCCATGAACAGTGCCAACAGCCAGCGGAAGCCGGTCGAGAGCCGGGGTGGAAGCGCGTAGAAGTAGGCCAGCCCGAGCAGTGCATAACCCGTCATATGGCCACCCTTCTTCACAATGATGTCCCAGAAACCGAAGTAGGGAATCCTGCTCGATGGAAGTGATGAAAAGAAGAAGATAGCTGCCATCACTACCAACGCCGGGATCCAACGCAGCACGAGAGGAGTTCGTCTGGATTGCATGGGGTCGATTCTACCACCCGGCGAGTACTCCGTATCTGCATAAAACCTCTGCTTCACTGATAGATCCCCGCCCTCCTCCCCACGAGCGGTACAATCCTCTGTGTAATAAACCTCCCAAAAACAGGATCTGGCATGACAAACCGACTTATCCACGAGAGCTCGCCCTACCTCCTCCAGCACGCGCAGAACCCGGTCGACTGGTATGCGTGGGGGGAAGAAGCATTCAAACGCGCCAAAGCAGAGAACAAGCCAATATTCCTCAGCGTTGGTTATGCGGCCTGCCACTGGTGTCACGTCATGGCGCATGAGTCATTTGAAGATCCTGACACCGCAGCGTTGATGAACGATTGGTTCATCAATATCAAGGTCGACCGGGAGGAACGTCCGGATGTTGACAGTATCTACATGGATGCTGTAGTCGCGCTCACAGGTCAGGGTGGCTGGCCGATGTCGGTCTTCCTCACCCCGGACATGGCGCCATTTTACGGCGGCACGTATTTCCCCCCAACTCACCGTCACAACATGCCCTCCTTCGCGGAAGTGCTGGAGCAAATCAGCACCCTCTGGCTCGAAGATCCAGACCGAATACAGAACATTGGATATGGACTGACCAATCGCCTGCAACCGGCAAACTCTAACCAGACTGATAAAAGCACCTGGGATGAAGATAGCCAGAAGGTCGCATTAGAGGTTCTTTTTCAGCGCTATGACTGGAAGCACGGTGGTTGGGGTGGTCCCCCAAAATTCCCGCAGCCCGGCGTGATAGAGGCTTTAATCAACATCCATCAACGTGAGGGAAATACCCTCGCTCGTGATCTTGGCTTGCATGCCCTGGACAGCATGGCAAGCGGAGGAATGTATGACCAAATCGGCGGTGGTTTTCATCGCTATGCAGTAGATACTGACTGGCTCGTTCCTCACTTCGAGAAGATGCTTTATGACAATGCCTGCCTCCTGCCTGCGTACCTACACGCATGGCAAATAAGCGACCGGGAACGCTATCTTCAGATCGTTGAGCAAACATACGAATTCCTGATCCGTGAAATGCGTTCACCAGAAGGTGCATTTTACGCATCGCTTGACGCGGATTCGGAGGGTTTGGAGGGGAAATACTATGTCTGGGATCTTGAACAAATTGAAATCGTGCTGGGAGAGAAAGGGCTGGTTATGCTCGCCACCCAGGCTTTCGACCTGAGCACGGATGGGAATTTCGAGGGACGGAATGTGCTTTCCTTCCACCAAGATTATGACAAGCTGGGGGGACAACTCAAACTTGAGAAGGAAGCGCTTGCTCAACAACTCAATCTTGTTCGGGAGCGTCTCCTAGCTGCACGTGAAGAACGAATCAGGCCCGCTACTGATGACAAGGTGATCACAGGCTGGAACGGTTTGCTGCTGACCGCACTCGCTCAGGGCGCAGGCGGAATTGGTCGAGCTGACATGCTCAAGACGGCGCAGCAACTTGCTGAATTCCTCCTCGATCACATGATCGTGGGGGGTGAGCTCATGCGTACATGGCGCGCCGGGCAGACCGGCACGCATGCATTTTTAGAAGACCATGCCTCCCTCGCCCTCGGCCTCCTTGCGCTCTACGGGATCGACTTTCAGAACCGCTGGTACCGTGCTGCGATCTGGCTCGCATCCCAAATCCTGGAGCACTTCCAGGATCCAGCCGGCGGATTCTTCGATACGCCACTTAGGCAGACTGCCTTGATTACACGCCCGAAAACGATCCAGGACACACCGATCCCAAGCGGGAGCAGCATGGCAACAAAATTGATGCTCCAGCTGCATGCACTGACGGGTGAGGACACCTATAGAATATCAGCTGTATCCGCACTAGAATCGATGGTGAATACGACCAAGCAGCACCCTACCGCATTCGCTGGGTGGCTGGATGCATTTGAATATGCGCACCGGTCACCCCTGCAGCTAGCAATCGTGGGCGATCCACAGAGTGAGGGTTTCCAGCAGCTGCTTCGCGTGGCCTCCAGCCGGGTTATCCCTGATCTTGTGCGTGCTGGAGGCCTCCCGGGCGATCCCGAATCACCCGCACTGATGGAGGCGCGCACTCTCATTGCAGGACAGGCGACGGCCTACCTGTGCCGGGGGTTCAGCTGCGATCTCCCAACTTCTGACCCTGAGCAGCTTGTGCGGCAAATCGAAGCGGTACGAAGTGATTAATGTGCTCAGGTGAGTTATTTCGAGTCTCGAGCCAGCCCACGGAAATCTGGGCAAGTAGCGTCAAGAGTTTTTCCCGCACCTTGGAGCCTTATTCGACCGTTACGCTCTTCGCCAGGTTGCGGGGCTGATCGACATCTGCTCCCCTCAAAACACCGGTGTAATATGCAAGAAGCTGGAGCGGGATGATCGTCGTAACAGGGTTAAGTAGCCAGGGGGTCTCCGGTACCCAGAGAACGTGGTCGGCGATTTCCGGCAGCAGCTCATCGCCATCGGTCGCTACTGCAATCACAACCCCGCCGCGCGCTTTGGTCTGCTCGATCTGGCTCAGGGTTTTTTCGTACCAGGGATCTCGGGGTGCGATGGCGACAACCGGCATCTCCTCATCGATCAGCGCAATCGGTCCATGTTTCATCTCGCCGGCAGGATAAGCCTCAGCGTGGATGTAAGAGATCTCCTTCAATTTGAGTGCACCTTCGTAGGCGATCGGCATCTGGATTCCCCGGCCCAGGTAGAGACAGTGGTCCACATCCTTCAATCTCCACGCGACCTGCTCGACTGCGCTTGCTCGATCGAGGCACTGACCGACCAGATCCGGGATCCGGCGCAGGTCTGCTACGTATGAACGGCGGACAGCCGCCTCGAGAACCCCCCTTTGGTCAGCGAGCAAGATCGCCAGCATGTAGAGATCGATCAGTGGAGCAGTGAACGCCTTGGTGGAGGCAACCCCGATCTCGGGCCCGGTCTGCATGCTGATATAACCATCCGCGATGCGCATCGCCTGCGATCCGATGGCGTTGACGATGCTCCAGACGCGTGCTCCCCTTTCACGGGCCTCGCTCATCGCTGCCAGAGTGTCGGCGGTCTCACCGGATTGGCTTATTGCCAGGACGACGGTACGTTCATTCACGATTGGATCCTGGTAGCGAAACTCGGAGGCGATCTCAAGCTGGGTAGGAATGCGGGCGATGCGCTCGATCAGCGTCCTGCCCACCATCCCGGCATGCGCGGCCGTCCCGCAGCCGGTGATGATGATCTTTTCAATCTGGGAGGCGTACTCAGGGGTCAGGTTCAAATGGGGCAGATGAACTCTGCTATCTTCGAAATCGATGCGGCCGGCAATCGTATCTGTCGTTGATCGAACCTGCTCGAAGATCTCCTTCAGCATGAAATGTTTATACTCGCCCTTCTCGGCTGAAACCGGATCCCAAGCTATATTCTGGATCCCTATTTGTACGGGCTCCCCTTTCAGGTCCATCGCCTCGAAGCCATCACGAGTGACAACTGCCATCTGCGCCGACTCGAGGAATGCCATCCTACGCGTATGCTCCAGGATGGCCGGGATGTCGGAGGCGATGAACATCTCACCATCGCCCACACCGATCACAACGCCACCCGCATTCCCTACCCGGGCGGCTACGATCCGGTCGGGTTCCAGAGTAGAGAGCAGTACGATGCCATGAGCGCCCTTCAGGTGACCGATAGCACGCCTGGCAGACTCGGCCAGATCATGACCCATCGCCTGGTAGCGCTCGACGAGGTGAACGATGATCTCCGTGTCCGTCTCGGAATTAAAGGTGACCCCCTCCGAGGAGAGCTCATCACGAAGAGCAAGATAGTTCTCAACGATCCCATTGTGGACGATGACCACCTGCCCGGATGTCCCAACATGCGGATGTGCGTTCTGCGCACTTGGCACACCGTGCGTAGCCCAGCGGGTGTGTCCAATCCCTACATTCCCGCTTACAGGTTCCTTGTTCAGCAATTCGTTCAAGCGGTCCAATTTGCCTGCATCACGCCTGATCTCGATCACGCCATCCTGGATGACTGCCAGCCCGGCCGAGTCGTAACCACGATATTCAAGTCTTTTCAGGCCATTGAAGATGATCGGGGTTGCATTGCGCGCACCAATATAGCCGACGATGCCGCACATAAACTACCTCCTGATTAATTGTCAAATCCTGTAGTGCCACTCCTTGCACCTTTGTCCGATCTGTCGCCAGTCCGGCTTTGTGTGCACGGTTTCATTCAGGGGGGAATTGGATGGGTGTGTGGCACACCCGGAGGGCATCCGCTGATCACTCGATGTTTCCGGTGCGCTGTGCGCCCCGGTTAACCCTGCTTTGCAGCAGGGAACCCTCCACCTCGTCTCCTCGATTACTCGAGGCCTTGCGCTATCCTTCCCCGTATAAGGCTAAACCAGCACCTCCTTGTACTCCTTAATCGGCACTCATTATACCCGCTTCAAATCGATTTGCCGGGGGCTTCTCTTCACGGTTCAAGTTGACTTACGTCGTTATAACAACATTCTCTGGCAGATTCAGCCGGCTAAACAGGCTTCCCGATACGCCAAATTGGTGTTGTAAGCCATGTCCAATAATGGCTATACGAATTCGAGTGTATCTGTGGTTGCATTCGAAAGATCAGCATAGGCCCCACGCCGTTCAGGTGGGAGCATTGCTGCCAGTTGGTAGAGGGCTTCGTCGGTCATCCTACGTAGCAATGAGCGATCCGGGTTCCCCTCCGGAGCGACGAAGCGAAAGGGTCGTCCAAATTGCGCCCGTGCTGCCGGACCGCGCATCCGTCGCGGGCTTAAAGTCGGAAATCCCTCCGAATCGAGGATGGCTGTTGGTACGACCGGTGCTCCGCTCTTCATGCCCAGGTAGGCCACCCCTTCCCGCCCTTGCTGGAGCGCTGGGCTGCGTGTACCTTCCGGGGCAACAAGGATGATCTCGCCAGCCTGGAGGACATTGAGCGCCATGCGGATTGCGGCGCGGTCCACTTCGTCTCGATGGACCGGGATAACCTGCCAGAGGCGTGGGAATATCCCCCAGACCGGATATTTAAAGGCTTCGACCTTCGCCATGGGAACGATGTTGCGCGGAAGGCTGGCCATCGCCACGATTGGATCCACAAAGGCGACGTGGTTGATCATCAGGATCGCGCTCCCGCTTTTTGGAACGTTCTGCACACCTTCCGCCCCGCCGTAACGCATTAACCAGCGGAAGGCAATCTCATCGATCATCCAGCGCAGCACTCTACGCCGCCGCTCGAGGGATTGATGATCGTAGGGTTTTGATCGGGTTTTCATCAGATAATTCGTCCCGTTATTCCCGCAGGGTGCGCCTTGGTGCTACTACAGCAACTATGATAGCGTTCAGTCCGACAGGTCCCTATCGCTATGATAACCCTGGTGAACGAACGCAAACGTGCACGGCCTTGCCCTGAATAGAAACCAAGCCTGGATGGCTTCACTGGCGTAGCTACCGGCAGTCATCGCCGTTCATTAGGGGACCAATTCCTGATCAGTTCGATTGCCGCTAGCACAACCTGCTCGATGTCCAGATTGGTGCTGTCGACCACAATTGCGTCCTCGGCGGGCCGCAGCGGCGCCAGGCTGCGGGTTGAATCAATCCGATCGCGCTCTTTCATCCCTGCCAGAACCGACTTAAAACTGACCTGGTCACCTCGCAGCCGACATTCCTCAAACCGTCTCCGGGCGCGTGCTTCCACCGAGGCATCCAGGTAAAGCTTCAGATCAGCCCCTGGCAGGACCACCGTTCCGATGTCTCGTCCTACCATAACGATCCGGCCGCGCTGCCCGATCTCACGCTGTCGGAGTGTCATCGCTTGACGAACACCGGGATAAGACGAGACCTGGGATACGTTCTCATCGACCTGAGAAGTGCGTATCTCCCAGGTGACGTCTTGCTCATCCATCAGGACATCGTACTGTCGGCCATCATCCTTCGAGGGTGGTCGGACATCCAGGCTCAAACGCTGTGCCAGCTCAGAAACCCGCGCTTCATCACTTACATCCACCCGTGACCTCAAGGCTGCCAGTGTTACAGCACGGTACATGACACCCGTGTCGAAGTAAAGAAAATCTAACTCCCTGGCAAGGCGGTGTGCAAGGGTTGACTTTCCGGAGGCCGCAGGGCCATCGATCGCGATCGACTCGATCCTGGTGTGGAGTGTCCTAAGGTCGTCCATCACGGCTGGCCTTCTTCTGGTTGATCTCCCAGACTGGCAATATCCGCACGGATCCAGAGGATCCAGCGCTGGGGGGCTGCCGGGGCTTCGTTCAATACCCACCATCTAACAATCTCCGGGGGGAGACTCCCTTCCCAACCTGGAAGCGCAGTTAACTCAAACGCTTGCCCAAAGTACTCAGCCAGCAACTGGACTTCTGGTTGAGACTCGGGGGTCAGTAACGCAGCCGGCGCACCTCGTCCCGGCACAAATTCGCCAGATTCTCGTGGAAATTGGCGCAGTCCCCACGCCATTGAAGGCGGGATCTCCCCCGATACCTGCACATTGATCTCATGCGGAAAGCCGCTAACAGCGAGCGAGGCATTCTCGAGGGTCGCTAACATCAGGGGCATCCCTGGGCTGACTGTGCTCGAGTTCCATACTATACGCACCCCTGCATCCTGCTTTGAGAAATTCAACCGCCACGCGGCTTGAAGCATGATGCTCGAAGAGACGATGGCAGCAGCCAGCGCAACTGCATCAAGTGCGACAAACCAGGACCACTCCATACCGAAGATGAGCATTAAACTCGCAGCCATCAAGACCAGTGCGCCGAAAATGAAGTAAAGGATTGAGACAGAGGATCCTAGTCTTGAGAGTTGGAATCCCTGCAGGTAGCTGATTACTGAGAGTCCTGCGGAAGCAGCCAGGACAAGAAGCAGTCCAGTCAATACGATAATCTGCAGCCAAGGGCGGTCATGACTGTGGCTGATCAAACTCGCGACGGCCCGTGCTGCCATCCAGGCCAGCGGCAGGACGATCCAGATCAAGTCTTGTGGCTGGCGGCCGATGCGGGCGAGATTGAGCAGCAGTGCGCTGGCGGCCCACAGACTTACATCGCGATCAATCGGATCGGGACGAGCTTTCCAGGCCAGCCAGACACCGACCAGCCCGAAGGTAAACACCAGCGGCTCAAACATCAGCAGCTGCATCAGCTGGGCAGCGATGCTGGTCGTCCCGGCATGCGACCAGCTCCCCCACCAGACACCGATCGAGCTTCCCAGGCTGGCAAGCCCAGCCCAGTTCAACCCAAAGCCAGTGGCAAACATCACAATAGTCACGCCCGCGCTGATCCCGATCGTGCGGATTGAGAGCTGAGGCATACTGATTCTGTTGAACTTGAGGAAACGCGTGAATCCCCATACTAGCAGGAGGGAAGCAAGACCATTGAGCCCAGCTGCACCTGACGTCAGCGCCAGCCCCAGACCGAGCCCGATCAGGATCGCTCGTTTCTCCTGTGCAATCTGCGATATCCCGAGATAGGCACATCCGGCGAGCGTGATTCCGAACGCTGCTGTGATTGAGCTACCGGCTGTCCGGGAAAGCGTAAGTGCGATGGGCGAGAAGGCCAGGAGCGCTGCCAGGCTGATGGTAAAAACCGCACCTGATCGTTTTCGCAGGAGCAAAGCAGCGGCAACCAACAACGTCCCAGCTGCCACAGATACGATCCGACCGACGGCTGGCAAACTGCCAAATGCCTGGAACAAGGGCAAGGTGAGATTGTGATAGACCAAATTGCGAGGTGCTGGACTGGTTGTCCAAAATGCGGATGGACTGCCAGCATCCGCAGTCGCCGTCAACATCTGGATCGCTTCTCGATCATAGGGGATGAAATCACCCAAGCTGACGACGCGCAGCGTAAAAGCGAGCAAGAGAAGCCCGAGGAGCACAAGATGCTCGTTGCGCACTTCCCGTCGTGATGTGATCAACGGCCGATATCTCCCCGGCGAGCATAAATTTTCGTTGATCCGTTTTCGAAGACCAGATCCATGAATGCGTCAAACTTGGCGTCGAAAACGGGTGAGTAGCTGACACGTTCCAAATCGCCCAGGTACACATACTCGATGGCGTACTGATCGAGAATGAAACGCGTCGTCTCCCAATCGCTCGTCTGGTAAAGCAGGCGCATATCCTGCTCGCGCGATCCCTGCTCCTCGTATCCCCCGCGCCATTGTCCCTCATGTCCAGGCCAACCCAGCACCGTCGGGAAGCCAGTATGTGCCGAGACCCGGGCATAATAGGTATAGCTCCCGCCAACAGCTTCAGCGACCGTTCCAACAGGGAGATTTTCCGTCATCCAGGGAATTGCCTCCCGATCCCCTTCCTGGGCATAACTCGGGTAGAGTGAGCCATCCAACGTCCGCCCATCAGGCGGATTGAAGCCACTCGTCTTTGTCCAGACCGAGAGAGGCGGGTAGACGATTCCCAGGGCGAGGGTGGATAGGATCGCACCTTGCGCGATGCGCCACCTCCAGCCCGTCCTAGCGAGGATCAATGCGCTGGCATATGCAGCCGCCAAACCCCACAGGATCCAGGTGGCGAAGTAGAACTTGAAGATCGTGTTCATCCGCTGGCCGAACTGATCCTTCAAATACAGGAATTCCGGAGCCATCACCAGCAGTGCACCCAGCGCGATCAGGATTAGGACAAAAATTGTAGGATCTGCCTCTTCAGGCGGCGTTAACCGCCTGCGTGCGACGATCCATGCCGATGCTAAAAGAGCGCCAAGCAGCAGGGCAACCCACGAGTTACTGAGACGGAGCTGGAAACTAAGGCGGACAGCTTCGGAGAACGAACTAACTCCCAGAATGTCGAGTACGCCTGCCAGGGCACCCGGGTCAAGGGCAAAGTACAGGACAGCGGCAAGCATCCAGGATAGGAACAGCAGCAATAGTGGAACGCCGAAGCTAAACCCAAGCATTAGCCGACCTTCACCACGCCGCCAGTTCTGGACGGTTTCAGTGCCAATCCAGATCGCGAGCGGGAGCAAAAGTGGGAGAAACATGACGAGGAAGTTTGGAAACCTTGTCGGATGCAAGAGGTGGGGCAGGATCCCGCCTGCCTGCGAGGAGAAAGTGGGATACCAGGGAAGAAAGAAAAAGACAGCCAATCCGAGCAGTGCCAGGATCGTTGGGAGCAATTCGAGGAGCACTCTCCTCAGGGAGCTTCCCCATTCGAACCAAAGCAATATGGCCAGTATGGCGCTAAAGTAGATCGGTGTATCCCATGTGTTCAGGAAAGCCAGGCTGCCATAGAGAAAAGCAGCAAAAAGCAGCTCTATCTTTTCCAGCTTCAATGGCAGGAAGCCACTGAGCGCCCCCAGAACGGCCCCCAGGGCCAGGACTAACAATGAATAGAGGAAGAACCCCTTCAGGACAGAAATCAGGGTTTCTATAGCGCCCAGCGCTTCCTGCCCTGCCCCGATCGCTCGCTGGATGGTTATTGCGATCAACCCGACAGCAATAAAAACCGTCACCCGCTGGCGTTGGGTGGGCGAAATTGACCGCAACGATGAACCACTGCCGCTCGATCTCCCGGCTAGAAAGATCTGGAAGGTATAGCCGACACTTAATAGTGCAAAAGGCATCGCAAGCAGGTGCGGGTGGTTATCAGCAAGCAAGAAAGAGAAAAAAGGAAACTCATCGATCGATTGGTTTCCAATGGGAACTCCGATCAGATTCAGATCGCGAATCACGCGCGACCCGCGCCACCACCACAGGAAACGGTACGGCATCCAGGTTGCCGGCTGCAATGGCGGGTTTTCGAGATCAGCCAACCCCAACCAGGTCCAGAAGCGGGACTGCAGGATCCCATCCAGACCTTCCTTCCAGAAGAGGTGCTTCGACCACAGAACCTCCAGCACGCCGGCTAGATTACCCGAAATCAGGACGAAAAGCGGCCCCAGTATGGCAGCCCCGTATTGGGGTCTCTTTAATTTCGCGGTGAGGAGATCGAAGACCATTCCGTAGCTTCCAAGCGCGACCAGGGCAAACCACAGGCTGTTCCCTAGATTGAAGCCAATCCCGGGAGCGACGCCGGTCAGTCGGGTCAGGAATGCCAGCAGTACATACCCAAAGTAGTAGTAGGAGATTGCATATCCTGAGAGCCAGGGATCACGCGGCGGGAATTGTGGGGAACGCAGGATCGAGTTCAGAAAGGCCAGCTCCATGGGCTTCTCAGTAGCCGTGATCTCCGGGTTGTTCGCTCGGACAAAGACCCATCCAAGAAAGGCCAACGCGAAGATGACCTCGGTTATGATCAGCAGTCGCTTCTGGCGTCTCAGTGCCCGGAAAATATCACGCACTCGACCCCGGTCAACCCACCAACCTGCAGCTGCGACGACGATCACAGCCAGGAACGCCCCGCCCAGGTCATTCTGGATCACATCGAAAGTCGCCCCGAGCCAGTAAAGATAGCCACCCAGCAAAATGCCTACCGGCCTGGCGAATGCCAGCCCCTCACTGGGAAGCCGGCCAAAGAGCCGGCGCACCAACGGGTAAACAGCAAGCCCGAGCAACGTGCTCCACAACCACCAAGTGAGGACCGCGATCATCAGCGCTGCACCTGGTAAATCGTGGTCCCACCCGTTTCAAAGGCGATCGTTAACAAGCCGCTTTCAACCATGGCCTCGAACTTGTCCAAACCATGCGTCGGGCAACGGTATCCCGCCGCCTCGTTCCCTGATTCGAGCGGGGTGCAATCCCCCGGCGAGACATCGTAGGTCCCGGGCATGCCAAATGCGTAGCCCCGTAGATCACATGAGATCCCGAGTTCACCACTGATCGGCCAGCAGGGCTCAACGAATTGATAGTAAGCTCGCTCAAGCCCGCCAACAATGATATAGGAAACATCATAGGTAGAAAGGAATTTACTGGCTTCGCCAAGTGAGGGAGTGAGGTAGAAGTCAGTGATATCGAAAAGACGCTGGTTGACACCCTGGTCCCCGACTGCGACACGCTGCTGGACCTGATGCCAGCGCCAGCCAAGCACCCCTGGCAAGCCAGTGTAGATCGTAAACCGGCTCCCGAACCGGTATTCAGGCACATTCGCCTCAACGATGACAGGGGTTCCCTGGACGTTCTCCTGCATCCAGCGTATCGCCAGGTAATCTTCATCGAGATCTAGCGGAGTGCTCAACTCGGAATAGTTATCCACGGCCTGCAGATATGCCATGCCATCGAGCGATCGTGGAGCATCCTGGGTAAAACGATCGCGGATCCGGGCCGGCGTCGCAGTGAGGGGATAAAGCGCACTTGAAAAGATGAGGGTAGTGCTGCCCACGATCCAGAGCAAACGCCAACCTCGATTCCACGCTCCAAGCTCTGCGTATACCCAGGCTACGGCCGCCGCTGCTGCCAGAGCCAGAAGCTCCCAGACCATGAGGTAGAACTTAAAGACCGTGTTCATACGGTCCAAATCACCGCGCAGAACGACGAACTCCACCAGCAAGGTCAGCGCGAGTGCACTGATAATACATGCCAGCGCCACCCGCTTGCCAAGCGCTAATCCCGGGCGTAGAAGCAGCAACGCCGTTAGCGTCCCAAGTGGGATGATGATCAGCGCCGATTCGATTCCGGTCCCAATCAGCAATCCGGTGAAACCAATCAGGAACAGGATGGCCGTACTGATGACTGCGAAATACGGTCTCAGCCTGGCCAGCTGTACGAGGGGTGTATTTGCCATCCATTCCCTATATTCCCAGGCCAGCCAGGCCACGATCACGAAAAGGAATCCCCCATGTATGGTCAGGTAATCGACAAGCGGTGTGTGCGAACCCTGCCAGAGATCAGCTGAAAGGTAACCCTGACCGTACCAGAAGTGGTAGGGGTAGTAGGCATATTGTGCGAGCAAGAGTAAACCCAGTGCTGCCGCTGCAGCCGTCAGGATCTGTTTCCCGCCGGGTGGTCGATCGGAGAACCATGGGGCGAAGAAAACTGCCGCCGCCCCGAGCACCCAATAGACGGGGAAGTCCCATGTATTTGTCGGCCGGAGTGCGCCCAAAGTGAGCGCTCCAATTCCCAGAGCTAACAGCAGATCCAAACGCCGCCGCTTTGCCCCTGCAGCGGAGCGAAGCCATGCGAGCCCCCAGGCCAGGCCTAAGATCGTGAGTGGCCGGCTGACCATATGTGCGTGCAGGTCGCCGTAGAGGAATGTGAAGAACGGAAATTCTGTGATAGGGCCTGCTTCACCCTCACCTGGCGTGATTGCACGGCTTGGATTCCAGTACCACTGATCAAGCGGATAAGGAAGCGTATCTTGGAATGATAAATACCGGAAGAAGCCCCTGGCCGCCTGGGCTGTCCCGACGATGAAGGTGCCTTCTGGCTGACCTGCTTTGCGGCCGATGGTCTTGAAACCATCATAGAACATCCTTGCCGTACCCAGGTTGCCGAAAACGACCAGCATCAGCGCTGCAAGGATCCCGGCCATCCTGGCATTCGGGCGAGGACGCCATGGGAGAATGGCTTTTTCGCCCGAAACCAGGTTGTACGCCACGGAGAAAGCGCCCAAGGCAAGCAGCGAGAAGAGGGTCGGGAGAACCAGGTTGTACGCTACTGAAGGGGTGATCCCCAGCAGCTTTATCGGCATGCCGACCAGCACAAAGCCATAGTAGTAGTAATTGATGTATCCCCCGGCGAACCAGGGATCGTATGGCGGAAAGGTTGCGCTCTTCAGCACAGCGTTCAGATAGGAGAAGTCCATCGGCTTCTCGCCACCACCCGTGCCTGGTTTCCAGAGATCCGGGTTTGCATAGCGGATTGCCAGATCGACGAGAAAGAAAATCAAGGCAAAGGCTTCAATCCACAGGATGCTGCGCCAGCACTCACGGAAGAATTGCCGAAGCTCTTCCCGGTCGCGGTAGGCGAGGGCAGCCGATATTCCAGCAAGGATCGCGATCCCGAGGATAAGCGTCAGGCGGGTTACAGCCATCCCCAGACTCCCTGTCATCCAGCTCAACCAAGCATAGATGACCAGACCCACAAGCCTGGATAATGCGTAGCCTTGATCCTGCAGCCCGTGTAATGCTACACGCGTGATTGGAAAAACAAGCAGCCCTAATAATCCAATGGCCAACCACCAAACGATGGTCGCAACCAGATTGGAGCGGTTTATCAGCCGGTCGAGATCAAAGATCTCACTCCACGTGCCCGATGTCTGCTGTTCAGACCAGCGTGCTGCTGGCAACATCAGGTCCTTCGTACGAACTTCGGCATCCTTGGGCAAGACATGGGTAATCTGGCTCACATCGACCTGCGACAGCAGTTTGAATACGCGCTCCCGGTCGAAGTCGGGATCCTTCTTGAAGATCAACACCTTTGGGTGATCGTAGACCGTGAAGGCCTCTTCCGCGAATTGATCATTGAATTCCAATGGACCAAGGCCAGGATTGCTTTGAAAAACCTTCACGAGTGAATAACCGAGGCTGCCGCTTGCACCCTCCTGGGCAGTGGCATAGCAAGCAAGCACAGAGATGTCCGGTGGGCAATCGAGCAACGCTCGATAATAAGCTGTTGTTAGCGGGTACCGAGCGGTAACTCGGGTAGTTGTGCCGTACTGCCGGTTGGATGAAATGGTTATGTACTCAGATTCAGCCAGGTAATCTACGATGCGCTCGAGCTTGTCCGGGATTCCGTTTTGATCGTCATCCTGGTCATCGTGCCAATACAACTCCAGGTTGCGAACTTCATAGCGACCACCCAGGTTTCGGCCGTCGATCCCCCAGGGAAGTCCATCGTCCCAGGTCGTCTCATGAACCAGGCGTGTAGAACGCATCGCAACGCTGATTGCACCGAGGTTCCTCAGGGTCAGGAAAAGGTTGTCGCCATCCTCTACCTGGATCGGAATATCCAACTTTCCTTCCAGGTTGATCTCCTCCCCCAAGCTCCCGTATGCACGAAGCTCTGTCGAAGCGAATAAAGCTTCCCCATTCGGATCAGGCCGGATCTCGGCTGATAGGTATAGATTTCCGGCTTCCCCCTCGATCGAGGTATAGGGGATGAGAATCCCCACGATCCAGCCTTCAAGACGCATGAGGATGTCGTTCGGGATTTGCAGGATTTGGGTTTGATCTGGCGCCAGCGAGAAGTCGGGCGGTACCGGAAGTGCTTCTACGGACCTGGTACCCTCCGTGTCGATGACCAGGTTCACCGCGCCCGGGATCGTGCTGTAGATCCAACGCGAGGCGGCCGCACGTGTAAAGGTCACACGGTAGATCCGTGTAAAGGCAAAAGCCCAGAGCGCCGTACCCCCAACAACGACGATGGCCAGGCCAAGAACAAGTGGCCGCCCGACCTGCTTCTTCAACCCCTCAGATGCGCGAACCCGATCCCAGGCCTCAAATAGAGCCCACGAAGCGAACAGCGCGAGCAGAGGATAGATAGGGAGCTGGTAGCGCATTGCCTTCGTGAACCCGATCGACTGCCAGATGAAAAATACGCCGGTCCAGAGCACCGTTATGAGATGCCGCAGGTCCTTCTTACGGAAGAGCTCGAGGGCTGCCCACCCCCACCCGATCCAGGCCATGATCCCAAGCGGGAGACCCAGCCCCCAGAGGAGCATATTTTGCAAAGTAAATAGGATTGGTGCGCGGTCAGCCCACTGGAAGGCATACGGAGCGTCCGTGTTACCCGCTTGCTGTTGGCGGATTTCGGCCATGTTTGCCAACCACTTCGGGTTCGGCTTTAGACCAAAGAAACCCGGTCCTGAAAAGGCATAAGGTTGGAAAACCCTGAAGATGAGCAGCGAGATAAGGGCGGCGCCGGTAAGGTAGGTGAGAGTTCGCTGAAATTCAGCCTGGCGGTTTTCAGGATCGCTTTGCAGGACGCGCACCAGCCCAGCCAGCACGATCGTCGCCGCAAGCGGTGCAGTGCTGATTTTAGAGGCCACCGACAGCCCCAGTGCCGCACCAAAGAACAGGTATTCGCCCACCCGGCCGCTCTGCATCGCCCGCACCGCAAAGAGGATCCCGGCCAGGATGAATACGTTTGCGATGGGATCGACGACAAAGAAGTGCGCGTGTTGAATGAGAAGGACCGACATCGAACCCAGCAGGGCAGCCAGGAGCCCGACCCGCCGGCTATACAAACGTTCACCAATGCAGAAGATGAGCAGTAATGAGATCAGGTCAAAGGCGGCCGAGACTGCCCGCCCTACGATCTGCACCTGATCATAGCCAGTCTGGTCGACCCATTCAGCCAGGTAGCGGACGAGGAAAATCGGAAATGTACCGTATACGAAGAAACCGTTGCCAGTGTTGTGCGGGTTGAGCAGGGAATTCTCTGTATCGAAGTACTCGCCGATGGATGCCGGCAGGCGGAGTGACGACTCGACCGATGTCAGAAATCGTTCGTCGGGGTGAAGATGGGTGGATTCATCCCAGCCGATTCCAACCAGCCTCAGGTAGGCACCCAGGAGGATGATCAGCAGCAGGATAAGGCTTGTGACCGTCTGGGTTGATAATTGGAACCGGCGTCGAACTTGCACGTCTCCCACGCCGGCTTGGCTGGTCTCGTTTACGGGGTTCATGAGTCCAAATCCGATCCCGGTAAACGATCTTCATTTGAGCCCGCAGGGACAAAAAACAACACGATGTCCTTCCCGGGCAGATCCGAAATCCAGCGGCTGACTGAGCCTGTAGGGAAGAGGAATTGAAGAAGTTCGAGTGATTCTTGATCCTCTGGATTGATCAAGAATAGCTGGGCACGTGGTTCAAAGACCAGGTCTCCAAAACTCTCGGGCCAGATAGCGTAATCAAGCGTGGGGCGTCCCGCCTCAATCCCTACCAATCGGGTATCCATCCAATGTGGGTAACCCACCATGTGGGCGGTATCAAAGTCTCCGACAGATTCTGCAAAACCGCGTATGATCCTGCCCGCATCGGTCGTGTTCCACGCTGAGCGCCGGTAAAGATCCGCGAACTCGATAAAGACAAGATTGTAATTGATCCGGGCTGCCCCGATGAACAGGACCAGCCCAGCGCCAGCGCCAAGCCAGCGTAACCTGTGATTGGACCACTGGTTCTCCGCCCAGGCCGGGAGGGCGGCCATAGCCATCCCCGCCAGTGTGAAGGCGGGAATGATTGCCCCGGCGGCGCGGTTGGTGGCCGGGTTTTCGCCTGGGAATGCTAATGAGAGCGTGGATGGCAGCTGCAGGATTGGGATCGATAGGATCAGGAATAAATCAATCCAACGCTGCTTGCGAACGTACCTCACCAGTGCAATTACAAAACCAAGGTGGAGCAGCGCACTGCTGATCCAATCCAACGCAGGACGGTGGGGGATCGAGTTAACCCAAACCTCCCCATCATCCCATGCGAACATTCTCAATGCGTTCCAGACATTGGAGGCGAAGATCTGCAGGGCAGGTCCAGGAAGTGGACGTTCAGCGCTTCCGAGGCGAGTCGCCATCCTATAAATCAAGTTCTCAGGTTGATCGACCGCTACGCGTGCGAGCGGCATGAATACGATCAATGCCGCCAGGCCGGCGACGATGAGATAGCTTATGAACGCAATGCGAGAACCACGCGATTCACGGTGAAGCAGCAGCAGGGCAACGCCAACTGCGACCAGGATCGGGATCACCCTTGCTGGGCTGTATCCATGCAGCCCGAAACCTACTACCAGGCCGCACAGCAAGAAATCGTTCCTGCTCCGGGTGCGTACACCTCGCGCGAGCAGGTACATTGCTGCTGCAGCAAAAAGTGGGTACAGCGGGAACCGCAAACCCACCCGGCTGATCACGTTCGGCCAGTACCCGACACCGGAAAGTGCTAGGGCTGCCAATCCGGCGCCGCGTCCAGCCACTTCCTTTGCAAAGAGGTAGATGAAGGGCAGCGTAAGTACACCAGCCAGAACTGTCCCGATCTTTAGCGTGAGGTAGCTAACCCCGGTCTTCAGCCAGATCGCTGTCGCCGCCGCCAGGTAGAACTGAATCGCTTCCCTGCCAGTATTGCGCGGGAAAAAAATCGAGTAGCGGCCATTCAAAACATCGACGACATCTAGCAGTTTCTCGGCGTGATCACTCACCATCTCGGGTGGGAGCGTATCGATTTCGGAAAATCGGAAGTAGAGAGCGATGCCGAAGACTGCAACCAGGAGCAGCTGCCAACCCGAGAGTGAAATCCTGATCCTGGGATCGCGAATGAAGTTTAGGACACGCCTGAACAGGCCCGCAAAAGGCGCCTCACCTTGCCAGAAGGCTGCGATCACGCATACGATCGACCCGAACCAGAAGACCAGGGTGGGGAAATCGAAACGATTATCCCCGCTGGCAGCAAACGTGAGCCCACCCAGGATCATGGCAGCAGCAAGGTAGAGCGGCTTGAAAATCACCGCTTCAGCCGGGGCTCGACGGGTCGGAAGCCAGATCGAACCGAAATCACCACGCCAGAATGCCCAGGCGATGAGGCCAGCGGCGGTCAGGTATAAGATGATGCCGATCCAGATCGAACCGGATTTGAGTTCAAAACCAAATTGGGCCGTCAGCGCAAGCAGTAATGCTACAGGGATGCGAAGTTGGCTAGCGCTGGGAAGTGAGAGTCCCTCGAACCTTCCCCGATCTAGTATTTCGGATGCAGTGTCTGGCTCTCGTCTGACCGCTGCTGGAACCATTTCTTGCCCATTATCCGCAGTCGGGAATGGAATGGGGCGAAGCCGCAGGAGTGACTTGAACCAATCCAGGACACTGGGGTCAAAGATCTCATCACTTGATTCGTTACCTGGAAGCCCGTTTGGATGCTCTGTCATATGCGCTGCGCCAGATAGAAGCTGTAGGTACCATCTTCGCTTCTTGGTGCCTCATAGTATCGTCGCACCAAGCGATCCGTCAACCCGAGGTTCCATCGCGTCGGGGCGATGATCCAACGTCTAATGACTTTGCGTGGAAGGAGGCAAGGCGCCCCGAAATAGTGCCCCCACTCTAAAACGCTCAGGGCCCGTGGAGAGAAATAGCGGAAAGTATCGATGATTTCAAATCCAGCACGGTCTAATCGAGCCGCCCAACCCTGTTCGTAGTCCATATTCCAGGTACGCGACATGCGCATGAACCACTCTCGATAGGCCAACGAAGCCCGCTTCATTCCAATACGTCGAAGCCAGTTCGGGAAGCTAAGTTCAGTCTTGTAGCCCGGGTTGGGAACCGTAAACACAAAGGGAGCGCCAGAACGCATGACACGTCCAATTTCGGGCAGGACCTGATCCAGGTGGGGGATGTGCTCGAGCACAGAATTACTGAACGCCGAACCGATCGACGAGTCGGGAAAAGGCAGGAATGCTCCATCGGATTGAAGAAGCTGTTTATAAACACCCCTCGAGTTAGCCTCCTGAAGGGAGCGAAAATCTGGATCAACCCCGTATTCGATCGGCCTGTCAAACGCGACCTGTGCAAAATGACCATCGCCACAGCCGAGGTCGATCACCGGTCCGGGAAACTCGAGGCCCTGGTAGAATGTCGCCTCGATCGCCCGGAGCAAAGCTCGGAAATAGGGAAGTTCACGCAGGTGGAGCCAGAGGTAATCCTTATCCATGATGCCCTTGCTCCGGTTCAAGCAGTGATTGAAAGAGCTGCTCATATTGATCCGTAATGACCGGGGTTCCATAGCGTTCACGTATCATCGTCTGATCGCGCAGGTAAGTCTCCGGCGACTTGATGATCTGCAACACCTTGCTGGCCAGTGCGTTATGATCACCCGCCGGGAAGAGCTCCCCCATTCCGGTTGTCCTCGTCGCTTCACGCACCCCTGGAAGATCGCTGGCAACGACCGGTGTCCCACAGAACATCGATTCAACCTGCACCATACCAAAACTTTCGGTGCTGTTCAGGCTGGGCAAGATCGTTACATCGCACAGGTTGAAGAAAGCCGCCAAGTCGCTTGAGTGGAGGATGCCCAGGAAAGTCCAATGATCCTGCAGAGGCCTGAGCAGTCCCTGAATTCGTTTTCCGTAGTTCTGTTCCCCGAGCACATTTTCGTACTGGCCCACGTACAACACCCGGGCTGCGGGATAACTTTCGAGAATCAGTGGGAGTGCCCGTGCCAGAATTTCCGCCCCTTTTTCACTTGCCAGGCGCGCCACCATACCAATCACCGGTCCCGGACCGGAGATTCCTAATCGTTTTCGCAGCTGCTCAACCCGCCTTGACTCAATAGGGGGGATCTCGATCGGGGGTGGGATGGGTATCACTTTGTCCAGTCGTCTTGAGAGCAAGTGTGAGCCCTTTGCGTAGTCCAGCGTGTTGACAACCACTCGATCGGCGGCGGCGATGGTGATCCGATTCGCAGCCCGCGAAAGGATGTTCGCAATGCTGTTCAATGGTGTGGGCGGCAGGCTCAAATCACAGTGATATGTCACAACTACCGGTTTCCCTATGCGTCGGGCGAGCAGTGCAAGAGGGGCTGCATCTAACTGCGGTACGTGCAGGTGCAGGAGATCGTGGTCCTTGATCATTCTCCAGCCGGCCGGCAGCAGGCCGGGCATGATCGGTCCCTTGCTGACTCTAAGCGCAACGTCGATCCGCCGAACGTTCACTCCTTCCAACATCTCCAGACTTGGAAGTGCTGGGTCATAGCGGGAAGTCAGAACCGAGACGGTATGACCTCGCTCTGCCAGCTCGCGCGCTAGCCGTTCGGTGTAGACCGTCAGCCCGGAGTAATGGGGGCGGTAGTAGTAAAGAGAGTTAAGGACTTTCATTCAGCCTGCCTGCGGGTGCTGTTAGTGATCCAGGCCTGTACCGATTGATAAAGACTCTTCAGCGTCTCCCCTTCATTCATGAGCGCAATCGCACCGATGATGGATGAGATGGCATAGTTGATGGCATGCAAGATGAGGGCCGCCGCCAGCGCATCCGCCTGCCGTACGCCAAATGCCGAAAGTGCGAGCACTGCACCAGCTTCAAAGACCCCGATTGATCCCGGAGAGGAAGGGATTGCACCTCCCAACAATGAAACCGGCAGCATGAAATAAGCCCACAGTAGGGCAGCGTCGGGGACAATAGCACGCACGACGAGCCAGTACTGGATCCCGGCGAGTGCCCAACTGAGCATGATCCAGCCTGCACTAACCCGGAATACTCGCCAATCTTCAAGCGCACGTACGCCCTCACGGAATTGGCGCACAAGCGGCAGCCAGCGAGCTTCTCCGCCCGGAAGACGTGAAGCAATGGCGTGATGCCAGGCCGGCTTATCGAGAGCAACCCTGATAACGATGATCACGATGCCGATTCCGATACCGAGGATGATGGCCACGGTCACTGCGCCTGGCAGGCGGACGGCAAAGGGAAAGAGGATCAGCAGGAGGGAGGCTGCGAGCAGCAGATCGTACATGCGTTCGATGAAAATGCTTGAAAGGACGGTCAGGACGGAGTCATCTTTCCCCTGCCCGAGCAGCACCGCCCGCCCAATCTCACCTAGCCTCCACGGCAAGACGTTGTTGAGCAGGTAGCCTTCATTCAGGACTTTGAAGACCCGTTTGAACGTGAACCTCCAATCGAGGAGCGCACGCCAGGCGAACACGCGGGCAAACATTGAGAGCAGGAAGAGGAGAATCGCAAGACCGACCAGGCGCAGATCGACCCGGGACAAGGCGTCCCGCAGTGCATCCCAACCACTCCAGTGTACGGCCAGGAGCAGTGCAGCCGCACTCACCAGGATACCGATCGCAATCCCTATTCTGCTGCGTGAAAGGGGTCTCAGCATGGCGGGGGGATTATACACTTCGTGGGGTTCGCAGGCAGGTGGAAGAGGTGCGGGTATGGATTAAGGCATCATGCCAGGAATAAGTTCTCATCTTCGTTGTAATTCTCAGATCGATTCTGTGCCCGGCTCAGGAGATGGAAGGCCGAATACGGCGTCGAGCAGCATACCGCTGCTTTCGGGGTACCCCGTATCCCGCAGCCAGAGCAAGTATTCCACGTTCCCTTTCGGGCCAATCAGTGGCGAGCGGATCAGGCCATGCGCCCAATAACCGATGGAGGCTGCCGTTCCGATCACATCCGCGACCGTTTTTCGCCTCACCTGATCATCCTTCACGACCCCACCCCGGCGCACGAATTGTCGACCTGCCTCAAATTGAGGTTTTACGAGTGTGATCAGATCCCCACCAGGCTTCATCCAGGGTGCGACGACAGGAAGTACCAGGCCGAGTGAAATGAAGGAGACGTCAACCACAGCCATTCCCACCTGCTCAGGCAGTGATTCCAGGTAGCGCACGTTTTGACCTTCCATGGAAATCACGCGTGGATCTTGCCGAAGTTTCCAATGGAGTTGACCCCTACCGACATCAACCGCATACACTTTCTCGGCACCGTGCTGGAGCAGGCAGTCCGTAAACCCGCCGGTCGACGCGCCAACATCGGCACAAACCAAACCCATTACGGATAGTTCGAAGGTCGAGAGCGCGGCTTTGAGCTTTTCACCACCCCGCGAGACAAACTCGGGGCCGTGCTTTAGCTCAAGTTTTGACCCCGGTTCGACCCGCTGGGAGGCTTGATGGACCAGTTCCCCGTTGATCCGCACTTGCCCGGCCATGATTAATTTCTGCGCCAGTGAGCGTGATTCGGCGAGACCGGCCTCCACCAGGGCTTGATCAATCCGTTTCTTGTCCATATCAAACGTTGATTGTACCTGAAGGTGTGCGCCAGCACTTGATCGAGCAGAACAACGCCATTCCTTGCCGCATGGTTCCATCCCTGCTATCATCCGCTCTATGCCCAAAAACTTACTGCGGGCCGTGCGCCCCAAGCAGTGGATCAAAAACGGGATCATCTTCTCTGCGCTGGTATTCGACCAGCAGCTCTTCAAGGTCGGACCTCTCCTGCGGACAATCGGCGGATTCGTCTTGCTCTGTATGGCGGCCAGTGCAGTCTATTTAATTAATGACCTTGCGGATCTCGAACAAGACCGTCAGCATCCGACGAAGAGGCTTCGGCCGCTTGCCTCCGGTGCCCTCTCGATGGCAGTTGGCCGGGCAGCCGCGATCATACTCGGTGTGGGATCGTTGGGCCTGGGGTTCGCCCTCGGTCCCGGTTTTGGTCTGATCCTTCTGACCTACCTCGGTACGAACTTGCTCTACTCTTTCTACTTGAAACACATCCCCATCATCGACGTCCTCGTGTTGGCTTCAGGTTTTGTGCTTCGTGTCGCTGCAGGCGTCGTATTGATCACAGTGCAGCGCTTCTCACCGTGGATGTATGTGTGCGTGACGCTCCTGGCGCTCTTCATTGGACTTGGAAAACGACGGGCAGAAATGGTACTCCTGGCCGATTCAGCCAATTCTCATCGCCGTGTTCTTGATGGCTACACCCTGCCCTACATCGACCACCTGCTCACAATTGTGTCGAGCACAACAATCGTTGCCTACTCCCTGTATACATTTTCAGCGGATAACCTTCCGGCCAATCATTTGATGATGCTTACCATCCCATTTGTGATCTACGGAATCTTCCGCTACCTGTACCTGATCCACGTTGAAGGTGAGGGTGGTGCACCCGAAGATCTGCTCCTACGAGATCGTTCCCTGATGGCCACAGCCGCATTGTGGGCGATAAGCGTCGTGGTTGTTCTGTATTTACCTTTATGACGCGTGCCGACGCCCCTGCCAAGATGATCCTATTCGGGGAACATGCCGTAGTATACGGACGCCCGGCCATTGCTGTCCCTATCCCAGAGCTGCGTGCCTCAGCCGTCGTTGAAGAACATCATCTTGGAGCAGCAGGGCAAATCGAGCTCATCAGTCCGCTTACGGAGATCCGTATATGGCTACACGAAGCGCCCCCGGGTAATCCACTTGCAGCTATCACATCGAATACTCTTGCAAAAATCGAGTGCACCTCCCCAAGCCCTCTGAAGATCACGATCGATTCGACGATCCCGGTCGCCGCTGGACTCGGCTCAGGTGCAGCCGTCTCGGTGGCAGTTGCACGTGCGCTTGGCCGCCATTTCGGCGTTGAGCTTGACCCGCAGACCCTTTCAGCCCTGGCATATGAAGTCGAAGTCATCCACCACGGCTCACCCTCTGGCGTGGACAACACCGTCATCGCGTTTGAGAGCCCGGTCTTCTTTATCCGGGGGCAAACCTTGGAGTTGTTTACCCTTAGGCAGCCCATTACGGTAATCCTGGCCCATAGCGGCCAAGCGACGCCAACAGCAATCGCAGTTGAAGAAGTCCGCAAACTCCGGGAACGCGATCCTGTCCTCGCCAATGCATGCTTCGATGAGATCGGCGAGATTACACTCGCCGCCTACCAGGCCCTTATGAAGGGTGGCCTGGAGCAGCTCGGTGAGTTGATGAACCGGAACCATGACCTGCTTAAAGTCCTGGGTGTGAGCTCTCCACAGTTAGATCAGCTCGTGGAGACTGCGCTTGTGGCAGGGGCAAACGGAGCAAAACTCTCCGGTGCAGGTTTAGGGGGGTACATCATCGCTCTTGTCAACGCGGATGATGCGGAAGCTGTCTTCCATGCGCTAGCAGAGTCCGGAGCCAGCCAGCTCCATAAGGTATCGGTCCACGCATGATTTTCCTGAAACTTGGTGGCTCGCTCATAACTGAGAAAAGTAAACCTCTCACCCCGCGTTTGGACACCATCGAACGTCTTGCAGGGGAGATCGCTGATGCAGTGCAGTCCAGACCCGACCTGCAGATGGTCATCGGTCACGGGTCTGGTTCCTTCGGCCACCACACCGCCGCTCGCTTCGGCACCCAAAATGGGGCAATATCCAGCGAGGATTGGTGGGGCTTTTGCATAGTCGCTGATGCGGCCCGCCAGCTTCATCGCCTTGTGATGCAAGCCCTGCTGGTGCGCGATCTGCCGGTGATGTCGTTCTCACCCTCGTCCATGATCATCACCCACGAAGGGAAGCTTGCCTCCGACTTTTCTGAACCTATCCAGCTCGCCCTCGACGCTGGGCTCATCCCGGTTGTCCATGGCGACGCTGTGCTCGATACGGTAAAAGGCGCATCGATCGTCTCGACCGAACAGGTCTTTATTGCACTGGGCCGGCGGATGGAGCCGGAACGTATGCTTTTAGCAGGGATCGAACCGGGCGTGCTCACCCCGGACGGCGAGATCCTGGACGTCATTAAACCCGTTGACTTCGGTCAACTCGAGTTCAGCCCACCGGGAGGAGAGGATGTAACCGGCGGCATGCGCTCGAAGGTCGAGCAGGCAAGCCTCTTCGCACACCAACATCCAGCAACAGAGGTCATCATCTTCGCGCCCAGCTCAGTTGGCAGCCTGACCCGGGTGCTGTTAGGGGAGCGATCTGGCACCCAAATTATGAGTTAAAAGACCGCCGTTGGGAGCCATGCAGAAAGTGGGTTCCGGTCTCCTCAACATGGATAGACGTAACTTGTCCAGGTTTGGTGTTTGGCCTAGACTGTACCCGGATCCAGCACACGTTCGGGGTGCGTATTCATGTCCACGTACGCCACATATCCAATTACATCACTCCTACACCTATCGAACGAAGATTATCTCGAATAAGCCAGGAGGCTTCGCATGAGCGAGCGATCTAAAGTTACGCTGCCAGCACTCTTCAAAAAGGTTGAACAGGGCAAACCCATCACGATGCTGACCTGCTATGACTACCCTACGGCCTACTTCCAGGAGCAAGCCGGGGTGGACATGATCCTAGTGGGGGACAGCCTCGGCATGACCATGCTCGGCTATGATTCGACGCTGCCCGTCACGATGGAAGACATGATACGCCACACCCAGGCCGTCCGGCGTGGAACGCCCAGCGCCTGGCTGATTGGCGACATGCCCTATATGAGCTACCAGGCTAGCACCGAGAGTGCGATTCGCAATGCCGGGCGCTTCATGGCGGAAGCAAGCTGCGATGCGATCAAGCTAGAAGGGGGTGTTGAAATCATCGAGCGGGTGCGGGGCATCGTCTCAGCCGGGATTCCAGTCATGGGCCACCTCGGGTTGACACCCCAGAGCGTGAGTGCACTGGGCGGGTTCCGGGTCCAGGGAAAGGGCGCGCTCCAAGCGAAGAAGATCATCGATAATGCGCTGCACCTGGAAGAGGCCGGTGTGTTTGCCATCTTGTTCGAGATGATCCCCGAAAGGCTCTGCAAATTGATCACCGAGCGAGTCCGCAGCTGTTTCGTCATCAGCCTCGGATCGGGCCCTCATGCTCACGGCCAACTCCTGATCTACCATGACATGTTCGGCCTATACCCAAAATTCAAGCCACGCATGGCGAAGGTTTTCGGTGAGGCAGGCAAGGTGATCCTGGAAGGATTGCAGAAATACGTCGAAGAAGTGGAAGATGGATCGTTTCCGCAGCCTGAGAATTGGTTCGGTATGTCAGATGAAGAATACGACGAACTGATCAAGCTGCTCGGCTGAACATAGCATTCCTATATCAAGAACGAGCCTGAAGGGAGTTTAATAAAATGACCTCCGACCTGCGCAGCTTGCTCGAAATCCCATATTCCCGGCTGGATGCCATCAACAAGATTCTTCTCGATCCCAAAACCCGGGTGATTGATGACTTCTTCAAGGTTGTAGAAAAATACGGGACCCCACAGGCCATCAACGCAAAGGCGAAGGCGGCACTCGAACCCAGTGTACTCCGGGAACGGCTCGAGCAGATCAAACCTGAATACATCGAACATCTGGATTGGTTGACGGAACAACGCGATCAGGCGGCATTTATCACTGTGGCGGACTACCGCGAACGGGTCCTTGGTGATCGCGCCGCCGCGATGACATTCGCTGAAGATTTCGCCGTCACGCTCGAGATCAGCGCGTTTCAGTATTTTCCATGGATCGTGGACATTGCACAACGAGCCATCTCAGACGGCATGCTCATGCCCGGGCGTTTTATCAGGGTTCGCAAGATGAAGGAGCAGGAGGAAGACGGTGATCTCCTGGCCACCGCCGTAGCCATGCAAATCATCGGCGCCAGCTATGTGGAAACCCTCGACACGAAGGGTACCGATGGTTCGAACGTCCATCTCGGAGGGCCCGAAACGATAACCGGGTATTTTGGCGGTGTCGGCCAACCCAATGAATACGCATTGAAGTGGCTCGATGAATACCTGTACTACTACACAAACTATGGCGTCCGCCAGGTCCTGAATGTCAACCCGGGGACCGTACTGCTCAGTTATCTGCTGCACAGGATTGGGGTTGATATTGAATTCAAGATTTCGGTCTACATGGGGAACGATAACCCCTATGCTGCGCTCTGGACCTTGCTCGGGGCCAAGCTCTTCAGCCGGGACGACGGCAGTTCCCCGCTAATCGGCTTCAACTGGAGCAACTCGGTCAACAACGAATCGATGGAGATCACTGCGCAATTCCGGCACGATCTTGGTTTCGAGGACATCGTCCGTTTCGAGCACCATATCACGGAAACGTACAAGAGCATCGTTCGGCAGCCCTATAACCGGCGAACGGAGCTGGTTGAAATCGCCGACCATGTTGCCAACATCTCTGCCAAGCACGAAGGCGCTGATCCCGAAATCGACAGCACGCGTGAACACCCAAGTGACATCCTGGATTACTTCCGTGACAAGTCCGAGATCATCGAGGCCGGCGATTTGGACTACCTCACCTCGAACTTCATGGATAAATTCGATGCTCTGAATAAAACGGCCTGGGCACTAACAGAAAAGGGATTAGCCTTTATTGCTGCCCGTAAACTACATCACCGGTAGGGTCAACGGCCAAGAGGATGTGAATCGATCTACTTGAAAGAGCCGTGTCAGCCAGATCCCAGACCATAGGGGATGGTTACACTTACCAAAAAGGGGGAATGGGGCTTTTTCCGAGCCCGAGCTCCCACCCGGCGAGTGAAATTTCGGGCAAAGGCGCCTAGATCCGCGACCCTTATATTCGGAAATGGCTGAAGGGTCAAGGGCAGGTGTACACACTTCACCACGAGGAGAGGAATTATGAAATCCTTGCTCAGGAAGCTCAACCTTGAAGATGTCAACGCCGGGGCATGTACCGGCCCAGACCGTTGGATCCGAGATCCGAAAGGCAAGGAGCTCATCTCCTACAACCCGACATCGGGCGAGCCGCTGGCGAGCATCATTCAAGCCACACCGGCGACCTACGAGACCGTATTGACACATGCCCACGAAGCTTTCCTCAAGTTGCGGGAGATACCAGCCCCCAAGCGCGGGTTGTTGATCCGGGATCTAGGGGATGCTCTGCGTGACTACAAGGAACCACTGGGGGACCTGGTCACACTCGAGATGGGCAAGATTAAGGCCGAAGGGCATGGCGAGGTCCAGGAAATGATCGACATCGCCGATTTTGCGGTTGGGCTATCGCGTCAGTTGTACGGCCTCACAATGCACTCCGAACGCAGCGAACACCGCATGTTTGAACAGTGGCATCCACTCGGGGTGGTGGGAGTCATCACCTCCTTCAATTTTCCGGTAGCGGTCTGGTCGTGGAATACGACCATCGCGGCCGTCTGCGGGGATCCAGTGATCTGGAAACCATCCTCCGATACACCGCTCACCGCCATCGCTGTCCAGCACATCGCCAATCGGATTATGGCCGATCACAAACTCGATGGGATTTTCAACCTGGTCATTGGGTCGGGGCGTGATGTCGGCGAGCTCATGTTAAACGATCCTCGCGTCCCGTTGATCTCCTTCACGGGATCGACCAGGATCGGCCGGCATGTATCTCAAGCCGTCGCTACTCGTTTCGGTCGAGCCATTCTCGAGCTTGGTGGGAACAACGCCATCGTCGTAGCTGACGATGCAGACCTGGATATGGCCACACGCGCGATCCTTTTCGGAGCCGTTGGCACTGCCGGACAGCGCTGTACGAGTACACGCCGGATCATCATGCAAAAATCGATTGCCGCTGATCTCACCCAACGCTTGAAAAACGCCTATGCGCAGGTGCAGATCGGCGATCCGCTTGAGGATGACACCCTCATGGGTCCACTGGTGACCTCCTCAGCTGTGGAGGAAATGTTTGAAGCGCTGAAACAGGCACGGAAAGACGGAGGCGAGATCGTATCTGGCGGTAAGATGCTGCCGGAACTTGGACCTAATTTTGTCGAGCCCACGATTGTGAAAATGCCCTCACAAACGGAGATCGTAAAGCAAGAAACATTCGCTCCCATCCTTTACCTGCTTGAGTACGATACCATCGAGGATGCAATCGCAATCCATAACGGCGTCCCGCAAGGTCTATCCAGTGCGATCTTCAGCCTCAACATGCGTACTATCGAGAAATTCCTCTCGGTGGGCGGTTCGGATTGCGGTATCGCGAACGTCAACATCGGCACATCCGGTGCTGAGATCGGCGGTGCTTTTGGCGGGGAAAAGGAAACCGGCGGCGGACGTGAGTCGGGTTCGGACGCCTGGAAAGCCTATATGCGCCGGCAGACGAACACGGTTAACTGGTCCGATGAACTACCGCTGGCTCAGGGCATCCATTTTGGCGATTGAGCCAGTTGAACCAGGATCAGGATTAACAAGCAAGTCCCCTCAGCGGATCCTTGCCTGAGGGGATTTTTTTTACATTCTCTGATACTAATCCTTGGGTGGAGGCTCCAACTCCGGAATGCTGGCAGCGTCGCCGGAAAAGGTGACTGCCCCACTCCAGACCCAGCCATCCTTACCTTCACCCGCTCGCTCGATTAAGTACCAAGTACCGGTAACGATATTTTCGAAGCGGCCGGTGACGTACCCTATTTGCCCCTCGAGCAGGAAGTCGACATGACTGTATGTCTCGTCGGGTCCTTTCCGCACGTAGGCGTTGTAGTCTGCAACAACGTTAGCCCGTCTAGGGGTCGGGGTAGCTGTCGCAGTCGGGGTTGGAGTCATTGGCGGTGGTGTTGGCGAAGGGGTGACCGGCGTGGGAGGCGGTGTCTGGAAGGTCGCCCGCTGGGTTAACTCGGCCTTGGCCTGTGCGGTCGCCAGTACCGCCTCGCTCCCCGGAGATTCGGTTAGCGCTGCGCCGGCGTCACCGGAACATCCTGCAAGACTGATGGCTATGACCAGGGGTGCCATGTGCTTCATCGACTGCCACATTTGATAAACCCACTCCCAGACCGAGCATGAGCGCGCGCACTGGCATACAAACTGCACGCTGAAGAACGGGGGGAGTATACCCCAAGCACTGGCTCTCTGGCCATGCTCGGACCTGGCTGCCGTCAGTGGTACAAGTTTCCTCTCCACCTTGTCGGGGTCGTCGTGCTATGATGCACCTGTATGGGAACAGAATCGGGGGCACTCGCCCCCACTCGCACCCGGAACCGGGAGGCTGATATGCCTGTTGATCCTCCCGCAGCGGGATCCAGTCCAAGGCTGGATGCTGAATATCTGGCAGCGCTCCAGAAGCTTGAACGCGCCCAGGAACGGATGCTTTCATCTGCGATCGCGTTCTGCGACGGTCTGATCAGTGCCGGCCAGCTGCGCGCAGTTCGTGAACTCCTGCGTGAGCAGGAGCGTACGATTGATACACTGGGTGGAATCCAGGCGTCTCCCTTCATGGATGATGTCCCGGCAGTTGCCTCCCCAGTGCAAGTGGCGCCCGAACCAGCGCCTGTCGCTGAGCCGGTTTCCGCACAGCCGGTCATCACTGAGGATCTTGAGGTACCTTCACCCGAGGACATCGAGGATCCTGAATTACGCGACCGCATGGAGGCACTCGACCAGAAGATCGCGCGTCTCGAGCAGGACTTCCAACATGGACGCATCAACGCCAGTCAGTACCGGGCGATCTACCGCCACTATATGGAGCAGCGCGAGGTAGCCCTCCGCCTGCGTCAAAAGTATCCAGATAGCGATCGATGGCAGATCGTCCTGGAAGAGGGAAAGACGCGCTTTTTGCTCCAACTCAATGAAGCGACCTGCTACAGCGTAGGGCTTTACGCAAAGGATTCGCGCAAGCGGATTTTTGTCCACGGCGATATGCCCACCTCGGCTGAGGAAGCCATGGGCCTCCTGGGCACCTTCGGCTCAAGCGAAAGCGGTTCTCAAGATGATCGCATGTTCGCAACAAAAACCGAGGGCGGTGAGACGCTCCTTCTCATCCCGGGCTCGTTCACCGTCAGCCTGGCTGTCTTCTCCCAGGACCCACCTGCCTGGCAGGTCCGAGCCTTACGCGAGGTCCACCGAAATTTTGAGGCCGCAAACCGCCCCTCGCTCCAGCGCGGGGATACCGCCAAACTGATCTTTCCTGACCTAACGCGTTTCGTTAAGACCTAACCCTCCCGGCAGCGTTCCCACGACCGATAATCTACGCTACAATCCCGCAACGATGGAGGGCGCATGCCCACAGGTGGATTTGGCACGATATTTATCTTTTCCTTCGTGGCTTCTTTCGGGGCAGTGATCTCACCCGGGCCTGTATCGGCCGCGATCATAACCGAAGCCCCTCGCCGTGGATGGCGTGTTGGGACTTTGGTCGCACTCGGCCACACGGCGCTGGAGCTCGGCATGGTACTTGTGATTAGCCTGGGCCTCGCTTCCGGTCTTGCGGGTACCGGGGCACAGCGTGTTGTTGCCACCGGAGGGTGCTTGATCCTGGCGTGGATTGGAGTTCAGTATCTTTCGGGCGCGCTACGGGGCCGCTACCGTTTACCTGATCCTGACCAGGCCGCGCCGCTACGCAGCGCTAGATCCATGGTCATGCTGGGTGTGTTCACGACGATTTCGAATCCTTTCTGGTACGCGTGGTGGGTGACCGTTGCAGCAGGTTATCTCTCACAGGCCCAAATAGCAGGCGGGCTGGCAATCCCGGCCTTTTACCTTGGACACATCACCGCTGACTACGCCTGGGATACAGCCCTGGCAGGAGCAACACAGGCCGGCTCGCGCTGGCTAAACCCCCGCAGTTACCGAACTATGATCTTGATCACCGGAGTATTCATGCTCTACCTGGCCGTCGTTTTCTTGAAGACTGCAATCGAGCTTTGATACATTCCGGATAGCTCCAACCTGATACATGGGGGGAGGCGGTGCAAAGTTGCGTGTAACGATTGTTTGCGAAGACAGCGACTTGAGCGATTATTTCTCCTATGTCGCCCGACGGGCTGGATATGATGTCCGCTATCAGCCAGCACAGCAGCTTCTTGGTCCGGATGGATCAAACACCAGCACTGACTTGCTCATCCTGCACATAACCAGTTTGCAGGCTGGGCTGAAGCTGCTGGGAGGGGCCAGGAGCATGATCAGCGCACCGATCCTGGCCATGCTCCCAAGTATGGATCAGGACGCACAGGCGGCTGTACTTAACGCCGGCGCCGACTCCCTCCTCCAACTCCCAGTCGGCCCAAAGCTTTGCCTGGCAACCATCCAAGCGCTGCTCAGGCGCACCCGCACCCTCCCCACATCCGTCCTTCCAAAGCTTGACTTTGGCTCGATCCTGCTCAACCCTGGAACACGTACTGTTACAAGCGAAGGGCGCGATGGCATCCGGCTCACCCAGCTCGAATTCCGCCTCTTGTACCTGTTGATGACGCATCCTGGCCAGGTTATGCCAACCGAGGTGATTGTCGATCGTGTCTGGGGATACGGCGAAAGCGGCGGGAAGGATCTCGTACGCGGGCTCGTAAGCAGGTTGAGGGGAAAGGTCGAACTGGATGCCTCCCGCCCCCGCTTTCTACATACTATTCCTGCCGTGGGTTACTTTTTTGACCCAGAAGGTCAATGATACGTTTGCTGGACGTATTTTGTCACTTTAAGACAACTTTCATAGCATCCTACAACCCGCTTTGAACGAATCTCCCTTACACTGCGTGCAGTTTACAAATCCCCCCAGGAGGTTAGAGATGGCACGGGGATTCTGCCCGGAATGTGATGCAGAAGTAAGCCTTGGGAAAACCCCCAAGGTCGGTCAGAAGGTCACCTGCTCGAGCTGTGGCGCGTATCTGGAGTTGGTTGAAATGTCACCGATCGAGCTGGACTGGGCCTACGAGGATGACGAAGAGTTGGAATTTGATGAGGAGCTATACGAAGAAGAGGACTATTAACTTTCAAGCAAAAGTGGAACCCGGATAAGATTCCAGGTTCTGTCATACACATAAATGGGCGCCCAGATGGACGCCCGTTTTACTTCACCCCACTCAGCGGTCATCGACAAGAAAAAGCCTGCCAATGTGGATCACCTTCAACGATTCCCGGGTGAATCCTCCATTTCCAATCCAAAGATACAAATCCCCTTGCTCCGGGCATTGACAGAAAACCTGGCTACTCACCTGGTTCCCTTGCCCAGGGGTCCTTGATGCTTACCCCCGCTCAGCCAGAGCCCGGCGCTGCAGCTCCAGCAACTCGTCGATCGCTCGCTCACCCATTTCGAGTGCCTGGGTTAGCTCCATTCGATTCAATGTTCCCAATTCAGCCGTTGCCTGGATCTCGATATACTCTCCAGCCGCATTCATCACCAGGTTTAAATCTGCTTCCGCTTGCGAATCTTCGCTGTAGTCCAGGTCAACCAGCATCTGTCCTCCCACCTTGCCCACACTAATTGCGGCGACAGGTCCAGCCATAAGAAGGGTCCAGTTCTCACTCGTCGACGGGGTTGAGCGCAGTGCCAGGATAAGAGCCAGGTAGCCGCCTGTAATGGCAGCCGTACGTGTCCCTCCGTCAGCCTGGAGGACGTCGCAGTCCACGATGCAGGTCACTGGCGGTAGTCGTTCCAGGTGGATGGCCGCCCGCAGGCTCCGCCCGACAAGCCGCTTGATTTCCTGCGTACGCCCGCGCGGAAGCAATGTTTCGCGGGGGGTACGTCTGTGCGTTGAACGCGGCAGAAGTGCATATTCAGCCGTGATCCAGCCTCCCGACTTCTGTCCGTTTTGCATCCAGGCTGGAACACCCGGCTCAATGCTCACATTGCAGAGAACGCGTGTGTCCCCCATCGAGAAAAGGACCGAGCCTTCTGGGTGGGTAATATAGTCGAGCTCGACCTCAACAGTCCGGATCTGATCAGGCAGACGCCCATCCGCCCGGCGTTTTAATTCCATCATCCTGCTGCCTTCCCCCAGCCTCGCGGCCTGCTGGTTAGGCGCTAGTCAGTTCGATGTATCGATCGATGCGTCCTTCGATTACCTGCATGCTCTTTCGCCAAAAGTCTGGTTTATCAAGCCGGATGCCAAAGCGTCCGGCCAGCTGGGCGGCGCTCCCCTGACCGGTATCACGTAAGAATATCCGGTAGGCATCGAAGAACTCGGCGCCCTGCTCGCGGTATATCGAATACAGGCCCAATCCAAACAACTGTCCAAAGGCGTACGGGTAGTTGTAGTAGGAGAGCTCCTGGGAATAGTAATGCGGTTTCCAAGCCCACATGTAAGCATGCTGGTGCGCTGGATCAAGCCCGTCGCCGTATGTCTCCTGCTGGGCGCGGGTCATGATCTCGCAAAAATCATCCGCAGAAAGGTCAGCCTGCACACGTCGTTCAAATACTTCGTTCTCGAACAGGTAGCGGGAGTAGATATCGACGATTACCTGCGAGGCACTGATTAAAAACGTTTCCAGGATCGATAGTTCTTCGGCGCCGTCGGCAGCATCTACCAGGGCTGCTTCCGTGACAAGGGTCTCGTTGAAAATCGAGGCTGTCTCGGCCAGCGTCATCGGCGTTGATCGCTGGATCATGGTCAGCCCTACCTGGCACTCATTATGGAATGCATGTCCTAGTTCATGTGCGATGGTGAAAAGCTGATCGAGCGAGCCATCGAAGTTGCACAGGATGCGTGATTCCTCCAGCGCTGGGACCTCCATACAGAACGCACCACCGCGCTTGCCCTTGCGTGGTTCAGCATCGATCCAATTGCTGTCAAACGCCTTTTCGGTGAACGTAGCCAGGCCGGGATTGAACTTCTCGAAGACCGAGAGGATATAGCTGCGGGCCTCGGGATAAGTGAAGGATCGATTGACTTCGCCAACGGGAGCAAAAACATCCCACCAGGCCAGGCTCTGCTTGCCGAAGATCCCGGCTTTTGCTTTGAAATACCGCCGGAACATCGGAAAGCTCTCCTTCATGACTGCCAGCATGGTTTCAAAGGTGGCGCGATCGAGACGGGCCTGCACGAGTGATTGATGCAGCGAATCTGCCCGGCCGCGTCGACGATCGAGGATGTTAACTGTGCCCTTGATCCCGTTCATGCAGGCAGCCAACGGTTCACGCACCGACTCCCAGGCTTCGATCTCGAGTTCAAAAGCGCGGCGTCTTAACGACTCATCTGGATCGTTGCATCGGATGTTCTGGAGAGCGGGGATCGGAAGCTCTTGAACCGAACCATCCCTCTCGAAGGGAACGACGATCTGGGAGGTTACCGTGCCCTGCAACCGTTCCCAGGCAAGCGCGCCCGGGAGTGAGAGCTCGGAGGCGAGATCCTCCTGCGCTTCCGGCATCATATATCGGCTCTCTTCCACCATCTCGCGCAGGAAGAAAGCATGCTCCTGGAGTGATCCATGGCCGGAGATCAGCTCCTCCAGGTCAACACCTTTCTCTGCCAGTAGACCCATCCAACCGCGGACGCGAACCTCCTGTTGTGAGAACCGGACGCTCACCATTTCCAGCTCAGACATCCGCCGGGAGGCATTGGTGTTGAATGAATCGGTCGTGACATGCCCGACAATGTAGGCCGATAGGGTTGATTGGAGTCTGGTAATTGCGTTCATCCGCTCGATGAGGGAGGCTAGGTGATCGGCGGTTTCAGACTCCTGATCAGGCACCCGGCCAGTCCGTGCGATGGCGTGTTTTTCCAGGAATTGGTCGAACGAATCAATTTGCTGGCGATGGTCCTCCAGCGCTGCATTAAGTGCTTTCGAATCCAATCCTGGAAAGATCGAGCCGAGATCCCAGTGCGGGAGTGAGGGGGCTTTCGTGGATGAAGTCATGGTTGGGGTATTGCCTCCTGGATGATTTCAATGGATCTGAAGGTTAAGTTCTTTCTGTATCCATGCCAGGCGGTCGGTACAGGCGTGCTCATCCAGAGCATGCCCGCCAGCGTACCACTTGACCTGTTTAGGATCGTTGGCCGCTGCGGCAAAGGCCTGTGCCCGGTCCTGAGGGACATGTGGGTCATCCAATCCGAATTGAAAAAAGATGGGCCTGGATCCCAGCTCGCCAATGTTGGATATTGGATCGAGCGCATCCATCTGGGACAGATAGGATAGCTTGGTCTCGTCAGAGAGCGGTGGGTAGTAGAAATACCAGTCAGCAAAGCGTGGGGTGCCAGCCATTAAAACAAAGGCTGCCAGTGATTGTGCGAGCACACCCAGCAGCACGCCATACATTGCACCGAAATCATGACCGACAAACATAACGGGTATCTCCCCTCCCCCGGCCTCTTCGCGCAGCACGGCCAGTGCTGTTCTCAGCTCAAGAACCTGATCAAGGGAAGCTTGGAAATCTTCTTCCTGGGTGCGTTTGATGAACCAGTCCCGGTCAGACCACATGGTCTCGACCAGGAGTGAGAGCAGGCCACGCCCGGCGAGGATGGCCGCCTCGGCTTCGAATTGTGTCCGGTTCGAATCAGCTGCTTCAGGTTCGTACCAGTGCACGAAAAGGATGCCAGCCCGGACGGTTTGATCGCTGGGTCCGATAAAGCTTGCGCCCCGGCGTACAACTGGACGCGCATTAAACACGACTGTTCGCTTTCGAACCCCATTCGTTACCCGATTTGAAACCGTCTCAAGGGCGTGATCCACTACCGCCAGATCAGGAAATTGATCTGTCCAAGGCATAGCTTACGCGCTCTCTGCCGCCATGCCGCAGTCATCCTCGCCAAACTCAATTTCAACGGTGGTATGCGAAAAGGCCAGCTCACGGATAACATTCTGGATATCGTTACGAATGCAAACAACATCATCTTTCGACGTCTGCTCATCGATGACGACATGCGTCGTGAGCACGTGATGCTCACCATCCAGTGACCAGACATGTGTGTGATGGGTTGAACAAACCTCCGGGATTTGTCGCAGGCGCTCGTCGATCGCTGCCAGGTCGATGCTGTCCGGTACAGCCTGCATGAACACCGCAAGCGTTAGGCGCAGATTGCGCAGCGTATTGTAGAGCACATAACCAGTGATCAAGATTGAAAGAATCGGGTCGAGGATCGTGAGATCCGTAACCATGAGGACGATGCTCACGATCAGGACTGCGATCCAGCCGAGGACGTCCTCGAGCAGGTGCAAGGCAACGACGCGGGCATTCAGCGCTCGTTCAGTTCGCAGCTTTAGAGCGGCAATCCCATTGATAACGATCCCGAGTACGGCGATCCCAGCCATGCCAGGTGCATTGGCTGCCTCAGGCGTTAGGATGCGGGGAACAGCCCGGGTGAGGATGACGATTGAACCCCCGATCAAGACCAGCGTGTTGATGAGAGCTGCAAGAAGTGAAAAACGGCGGTAGCCGTATGAGAAGCGTTTGTCGTCGTGACGGTGGGAGAGATGCTCGAGGATCCAGGCCAAGCCGAGCGAGAGGCTGTCACCAAAGTCATGGACCGCATCGGATAGGATTGCCAGGCTGTTGGTCCATAAACCACCGACAATTTCGATCAGCGTAAAGCTCAGGTTTAGCCAGAAGGCGACCTTGATGCTACGAACCGTGCCGTGAGATGAATGGTCGTGGCCATGTTCAGACATGAGTACATTCTACCGTAATGCTGTTGGCACTTTTCGTTGAACCCGATCAATCGTGCGGTTAGTATATAAGCCAGCGCGTTCTTGGTAAAAGCAACTATTATAGGGCTATGCGCATGATCTTACGTGCTTTGGACGGCTGCGCAGCAGTTGAGAAGCCGGCTGCTTCAAATAATGCTGGTACGCCCATGTAGATCGAGCCTGGAGCCAAGTCACGTTCAGACAGCCGTTTTGGGTATGCTTCGACGATATGCGCGCCCTTGCTGCGTGCATATGCCAGAGCGGCCTTCACCAGCGCTCTGGCCACCCCCTGACGCTGCTCAGATGGCGTGATGAAAAAGCATACGATCGACCACACAGGCTGATCGTCGATCCGGCGCAGGGTCGGCGACCGTTCCAGCGCGCCATACTGTTCACGCGGCGCGATCGAACACCAGCCGATCGGGAGCTGGCTGCGGTACGCAAGAATGCCAGGCACTTGGCCCGAATCCACGAGATCCTTAAAGGCCTGCTTGTTACCTTCGTTCTTATTTCGTTCGAATTGAGCGCGTGTCGTCCGCCACCACATGCACCAGCACCCACCAGAGGCACCATGCTTGCCAAATAAGGTTTCCAGATCACCCCAGCGGTCCGGTGTCAGAGGATGAAACGTTAGTTTCTCAGCTCGTGAGATTAGAGCACTCATACTAAGTCCTTCTTTTGCCTCCCTGCACCGTCAGGACACACCTTTGGGTGGCAGTGAGCTTGCGAACGAATAACCGCGTTTGATCCAATCCAGCAATTTCTTTTGATCTTCTAAGCCGGTGGGCTCAACCACAACCCAACCCCGCATCGGACGACCAATAAAATCGAACGCACGTGTCGATGGTTCGCTCAACGCTTGATCAGTCATCGCAGGTCCAACGCGAACGATGAGATCTTCGCAAGACTCCGCACAACATAGTACCGTGGAGCATGAAAGAAAGCCCGCCGAACAACCTTCGCTCGGCTATGCCCTGCTTCTTGGCCAGGAAGGAAAGGTAACCTAGGCCTCATCCTTTGGGGAAGCCGCATCAATCCCGGCCAGACTGAATACGTAGCGCAGTGAAGTGATCGCGTAGGCAAGCATCAGAGCGATGGCAATGACCATGACCACAGAGTCAAATAATGTGAGGCTGCGTTCAAACAATGTGAAACTTGGGTTTCCGAAGAAGTAAACCACCAGGTTGATCATTATGGCGATGACCCGCATCTCGGTTGGTCCAATACGGGCGTAGGAAATCTTAAATATTCCCGTTACATACGCATAGATGTAAAGGACAATTGAGATCAAGAGATATCCCACCAGCGCGAGGGTGGCGATATCGAGCCGGACATAGGGGGAGAATCCTAGCCCGAGGAAGACCATGACCTGGCTGAACGCGTCGACGGTATGATCGACAAAGAACCCGAAACGCGGGCGCTCGATTTTTCGATACCTGGCCAGAGTGCCGTCCAGGCTATCGCCGTACCAGTTGATAATAAAACCAAAGGTCGCCAACCAGAGGAAGTGCGGGGAGAAATGGGTCAGCGTGTAGCCGGTGAAAACTAGGATCGATCCCACAATCCCGATCCCTGTCAACCAATCCGGCGTCATACGTGCCGGCGTGTGGCGGGCAAGCCACTGCAGCGCTGGTCGCTCAAAGCGACCGAGAAGCATATTATGGACCCGTTTTTGTGTGGAGACATCAGGCATCGGGTTTCCTTTCACCATCACTCCGGTACCGTTCGCAAACCTACAATATTAGGCTCTGCGCGCTGCCGGAATTGCTCGTTGCCGTTATTGTCGCGTAATGCGCACTCCGGATCAAGTTGTGCAATCAATCGCTTCTCGGGGAGCGAGCAGCCATAACCACTCTTTTTCCGAGTTGAAGCGCTCATAAGTACAAATACCTGCTCACTTTGGACGCACTTATGCCCATGACACACGAGTCAATGAGGTTCGTCGTAGAATCTGTCCTCTCAACTTCCTTATACCAACCCAAAGAAGAAATCCCGAATTACCCTGAGCGTGCTTCGCCCTGGCCGAGCTCCACTACCGCAGGATCGACCCAGCGATTCAGCCATAGAAAGCCCATGACCGAGAGCACGCCCACCAGCCCGGCGAAGTACCATAGCAAACGTGGATCCATCGTATCGAGCACGATCCCGGCCAGGAGCGGGCCGACCGCGAAGGGGATCAGGAAGGAAAAGCCGGAAACAGCCATGTAGCGCCCACGCATGTGCTCGGGTGCAAATTTCGCAACAATCGCCTTACCGACTGGAGCGACCAGCATCTCGCCGATCGTGATCACCACCATTGCCAGCAGGAAATACACATACAAACTGACGAACCCATACATTGCGAACCCGATCGCGTAGAGCGCGGTTCCAAGCGCCATCATCAGCATCGGTGGGCGTTTTTCGATTTTCCTTGTGATGGGAAATTGGAACAAGACGACTAGGATGGCATTCAGGCTGAGGATCCATCCATACCCAGATTCAGGGACCTGGTGCGTGTCGCGCAGGTACACACCGAGCGTGGTGCTCATATTCATATACACAAGGCTCATCAGCATGACGGCTGCCAAGTAAAGCATGAAGGTCGAATCACGCAGCACCTGCAGGTAACCCTTGAATGTGCCAGCTACTGATTCGAGAGCCTGGTCCGGGTCTCCCTCGGGCCGAGTTTCCGGCATGGCCCTCCAGACTACAGTCGCCGCGATCAGGCTGATGACAGCGTCGGTGATAAACAGCGCCAGGTAGGACCGGGTGGCCAGGAATCCGCCAATCGCTGGCCCGATAACCACTGAAACGTTGAACGCCACCCTTAAGATGCCATAACCCTGTGCGCGCTTTTTCTCGGGTAGCAGGTCTGCCACCATCGCCTCGTAGGCAGGTCCACCGGCATCGGTGAAAATGCCCACCAGGAGTGCGATCACGAAGAACAGTGAGAGGGTATCCACCAGCCCCATCAGGACCGAACTGAAGGAGGTTGAGACCAGGCTGAAGATGAGCATGCCCTTGCGGCCGAGGCGATCGGTGAGCGCACCGCCCAGAATCGTCCCGACAAAGCTGGAAAAGGAGAATGCAGCGAAGAGCACGCCAACTTGCGTCATCCCAACGCCGAACTTGCCGGTGATATAGAGTGCAAAGAACGGAAAGAGGAGTGCGCCACCGAGCCGATCGATGAAGGTGACAATGACCAGAGTCCAGAACGGCCTGGGAAATTCGTGGTATGTCTTATGCAGTTGTGTGCGCGTTGTTGAGAACCACATCAAAGCCTCCGAGCCAGGGTAAATTGTGGTGGGTCATGGCCATTTGATGGTGCTGCCGAGAGGCTTGATGCTGTGCCGGAGACCTTTGATTCGTATCTTTGCAGGTTCCTACCCGGGATGGTAATTCCATCTACCCGGGGCATTCACGGGTGAACTGGGTTGACCAATTCACCAGATGTTACTCACCAGCGCCTAAAAGGCGGAGATAGCCACCACAAATAATTGCATGTTTGGGTTGGATCTTATCTTGATGTTTTGCATATGTCACCTTCCACCCGTGGGTATACTTACTGTCTTTAGCAATGCAAGGACCCATTATCTGCTTCGACGCGAGGCCGATTGTACCAGCATCATCAGGCCTGATCCATAGGCAAATGATTCCCGCGCCTGAGAATTGAGTGCATAAAGCTGGTGGAGGAGCGGCTCAGTTGGAGGCCAGATCTACAACCCGCCGGCGTTGGATAAACGCAATCAGCAGCATAAATGCGATATACCCTGCCACTGACCACGAGGTAATGGCCACGATCGGTGTCGCTTCCTGCTTCACTGCAATCCCGACTGAAGCCCAGATAAGCACCAATAAATAAGCGACATCCCCGCGCGAGATTGCCATCAGGCTTGCCAGGCCGGCAGCGACGATCAGCATCGCGACAGTCCACATCTCCGGCGCGATCCCCCAACCGTTCCATCCCACAAAATCGAGGACCTGCGCTGCATTGGCGATCGAAGCAACACTAATCCAACCAAGGTACAAGCTGAAGGGAATATTCACGGCCCAAAATAATCCGCGTGTCGTCGAGCCTTTTCCGATCTCGAGGCGGGTGTAGATAAGCAGCAGTATAGCCAGCAGACCGAACATCGCTACAAGCGTCAACGGGAATTTTTCATAATGCCACAGGAACAGCCAGGCGATATTTGCCACACAGCTGAGTTGAAAGAGAAAATCGATCCGGCCCAGAAGTTGGTTTTCTTTATTCGAAGGAAGCGCCTGGTAGATTGCGAACGCACCAAGCCCAATGTAGATCAGTCCCCAGATAGAAAAAACGTAACCGGCCGGGACAAAAAATGTCTGGAAGCGATCCGAAATTTCTCCCGTATTAAGCCCGTTCAACGGGAGTATATTGGCGAATGCATTCACGCCGACCAGGACGACATAGGCCAGGATGTTCAATATCCGTTTCAGTATCGATCGATTCACCTCACCCTCCTCAGCGAAGGCAAAACCCTGATCTACCTCCAGCCTCTTGTCTCGGATATCAGGAAGAGCAATTACTCGATGTGTGCTTCAATCCATGCCATAACATCGCGTATAACTTGGTGGGAGACCTCATCGTTATGCGGTTCGTGGAGAGTGTCAGGGTAGATCTTGAGCTGTTTATCCGCAGAAGCGGCTTGCTCATAGAACGTTTCCGCTCCAGAAAGAGCATTAACCGGATCATCCCCACCATGCAGAATCAACAGGGGTAGCGAGAAGCGGGATGTCTCGCGCTTGATGAAATCAATCGTCGCCAGGCCTTCGGCAGCGAAGCGTACGGTTCCCTGGCTTAAAATGAGCGGGTCCTCATCATAGGCCTTCGCTACGCTCGTGATATGTGTAAGCTGGTCCCCCTTGATCCCGATTAACATCGCGAATGTCGGCCACACCCTGGAGAGCAGTTTGGCTATCATGATCCGTACGGGCGTCGTAAGACCCACCGGTTCCGTCGCTAATCCGCTCAGGATAACGCCTTCCAGGTTAACCGGGTCACGGAGGACATAGTCCACAACGATGAGCGAACCCAGGCTTTGTCCATAGAGGAATAATTTCTTAGCCGGTTGGTCTTCGGCAATTCGCCTCAAGAAGAGATCAAGATCCTGGCGATACTCTCCCCACTTACGGATATGACCCCTTCTACCCGCCGAGCGGCCGTGTCCGCGTAGGTCATAGGCCCAGATCTCGATCCCGGCCGACATGAGCGGCTGCACGAAGTTATGGTATCGGTCGGAGTATTCTCCAAGGCCATGGACAATAGCTAAAATCGCCCTAGGATCCCCAGGCGGCTGCCAGACCTGGCCAAACATCGAATCACCACCAGCTCCAGCAAATGAAAATTCACGTTGTTTCATCCTGTATATGCCTCCCGCATGCTGCCTTGTTCGGTTCAACTGCTGAGTCTGTTGGTACAAAATCTGTCAAGTTCATCCGTCTTGCCTTGCTCTAGCGAGCTTGCGTGTGACCAACCCACTCTCCATGTGGCTAAACGCAGGCTCGATCAGTTCTGAGGGAGATCTTCGAGTTTTCCCATCGCTCGCCTGAAGCACGCCCGCCTCTGTTCGCGTTGTGTGGCATCGGGCAATTGCTCCTGGTGAAACGCGATCACGGTCCGATCGCCATGATCAATGATCCTGACCTGAATGATCGATGGACGGATCCATCCCGGGGGATGCCAGGTTATGCGGATGTGTGAATTAGGTTCAAACACCCGAACCTGCCCGTGGGTGCCATCCGGAAAACGTAGCGCCGCGCCCAGCATCCACCCCTGAACCGAGCCACCACCTGACCAGATCATCAGGCCTTCAGGTGAAGCAATCAGACGCCAAGCGACCTTAAACGAACATGCAATCGTCTTTCGAACGCCGATTTGAGAGCCGGCATTCTTCGTCTTCCCAACTTCATGCGCTTCAGTGTTCATCCATCACTTAAATTTCCGATGGTTATTCTAACCCTTTTTAGTAAATGATATATGCACTCATAACCCGGCCCGATAATGCGTATAGCTTAGTCGAGCTGGCTATGCGAAGATTCGTTTCTACATGGGACCACTCCAGCTATCATGCGGGAGCCCTCCCGGACATGCACTGTTCTATGGCTCCCTGCCAGTACAGACGCTACAGCCCACACTTTATAACCTTGACATACGGAGCTCTCGCCAGGCGAGGAAAGAGGTGACTGCAGTCGCCCCAGCTGCAACCGTGAGTCCAAATGCCAGCAATTCCGAAGAAAACCCAGATCTCCATATGCCGGGTTGGATGATCTCGGTGCCATGCTTGAGCGAGTCCGCGAGCATGATCAGTCCCCCGCCCAGAGACAAGCCGCCGAATCCACCCGGCGATCCACGGCCGGCAAGCACCAGCAGGCCTATGATAGATAGCATGTAGAGTAACGCCAGCAGGAGCGTAATATCTACCGAGAGATGGAACTCAGCCGGCGCATCCCAAAGAAACTCATCGATCAGGTGCACCGCTGACAATGCGCAGAAGAATGTCCCGCAGAGGAGGGCACGATTTTCCCAACGCGACCTTTTCATTGATCTTCCTCTCCCCCTCACCCACTGATTATTTCGCCAGTATAGATCTCGATTTCAAGCAACAGGTTCAGGTGTGAGATAGATGAGCCCTCTTTCAATGCATCCTAGAGTAGCAAAGCATCCTGCCAGGACTGCCTGAATATCCTATCGGAAACCGAACACGCGACGAATGAAGAGGACGATCCAGAACTTCCATAACCATCCTCCGTAAATAAGACCTCACAGGGCGAAATCCACCTCACTGCCGTGCATTGATCATCCATAAGCCGAGTAGACAAACAACGACCCCAACGAGGTTCAATGCTGAAGGCCGCTCCTTGAAAATCGTGATCCCGATCGGCAATAACACCAGCGCCCCGGCAACATTCGTCGCTACACCAGCCAGGCTCACATTCCAGCCTGCCCTGTACGCAAGCAGGAAGCCGACTTCCAGCCCAACGATCGCCACCGCCAAAGCGAGGCTCGCCCAATTCAGCTCACTGATGGCCGCCCCTAACGAGGATCGCAGGGGAGAGATCAATAGCAGGAGTGCGGATAGCACAATCGCCGCTATATAGGTCACCATCAAGCTTAGGACAGGGTTGACACCCGGGGCAATGGCACGCTGGAAAACATGGTAGAGAACGCTCGAAATCACTGTAATTGCGAATGAAGTATAGAATATCGACACCTTCATGCCTCGCATTGACCTTCCCTAAACCCATTCAATCAAGCCTGGGTACAGATCCCTTGCCAAGACAAGAGAAGCGTTCTATAGGCAGAGAGATATTCAGACACTCCGCTGCAGTCAGCGTTGGTTCAGACGGTCATAACTAGCAATGCACTCGATCTCAACCAGCGCATCGAGGGGATTGGCGCGCACCGAAACGGTTGTCCGGGCCGGCCGGTGATCTCCGAACATCCTCTCGTAGACTGCATTCATGCCCTGAAAGTCATCCATCGACTTCAGAAAGACCGTGGTCTTAGCGATATCCATCAGGCTGAGTCCTACCTGGGCGAGAACCAACTCGAGGTTTGCCAGTACTCGCTCGGTTTGCTCTTCAATCCCACCTTCAATCAGTGTCATTGTCTCCGAGTTGATTGGGGTCTGGCCAGAACAGTAAAGCACATCCCCTGCCCGCACAGCATGACTGTAGGGACCAATCGCCGCTGGCGCACCCACGGCCTTAATCATTTCCATGGAATTCCTCCTTATAATCCTGCGGCGTTGGCGAATCCTCGTCATGCTGTATGTTAGGATCCTGACTCCCAGCCAGTGGAAATGTTATCCAACCGGGCTTTCCGCCAGGACAACAGCCACTGGTAAGCCCCACATGCGATGCTGCTGAACCTCGCGAATCTGAAATCCGGCCCGTAGCAGCTCCTGTTCCGGGTAGATTGGCCGGCAGTCTGCAAAGCGTTCAATCCAACGATGCGCGGCAGCATACATCCAGGTCATCAGATTCTCCCGCTCGGTTTTCAACATCGCAACGATGGCGATACGGCCGCCAGGGCGGAGCACGCGCCGGCTCTCATTGAGGACGATACCGATCTCGGAGGTGTCAAAAAGTTCGAGGGTGAAACTCATGAAGAGCGCATCAAAGATCTGATCCTGGTAAGGGAGCCTGGCAGCATCTCCACACTCCAGCCGGACACGTTCGGATACTCCCGCACTCTCAAGCCGGCGCATGGCTACCGAACGCATACCCGGTGAGATGTCCAGGCCATCAACGGTTCCCGAATCTCCAACTGCCTCGGCCAGCTTGCACATCGCCCGCCCGGTCCCAAACCCGATCTCAAGAATTTTCTCACCAGGAGCTGCTTGCAGCTGGTCCAATCCGATCTGGACGAAACGCCACTCACTTGTGCCACTCAAAAGATCATAGATGCCGCTGAGCCGATCGTAGCTCCGGCGTGCATCTTGCTTGGAGCGATTAACTCGGCTAATGGGACGCTCACCTTCTGACATAACACTTCCCGTTCGTTCGTCCTGAATTTGGACCGTACACTGGCAAGCACATGAGCCCGGCTATCTATCATCCGTTGAGCTCCGGGTAAAACCATACGCTTCCAACCGGCAAAATAGCTCACCAGATCCAGGGAACCAGACGATAGCGAGTCTTCGTGCAGTACTCGCGGTAGCCTGCCAACTCACTTTGCAGGAGATCGTCCTCAAGTTTAGTTCGAGAAATGAGGAGAATCATGAGCAGCAGGCTGGGAAGTAAAGCCCAGAGCGAATTTAACATGATTGGTAACGTGAGATTGCCCAGAAAGGCGCCGCTGTAGGCCGGGTGGCGAACAAAGGTATAGGGAGCTTCCGTAACGACAACCTGCCCACGGTCCTCCTGGATTCGAACTACAGCGGAAAAGTAGGGGTTGGCGATCATCGCCCAAACCGCAAGGGCATATCCAAGCAGCATCAGCAACCCGGCGCTGACACGCCATCCAGTTGCCAGCTGTGGAGACCACTGGTAGCGATGGTCAAGTCCTGCGGTTACCATCAATGCCACCGGGCCAAGCAAGACCGAGGTCAAGACCAGAAGCCGGTCCTTTGCGGGTACTCCTTCAGATCGAGTGAAATTTGCGCGTTCTCGAAGCAGATCCGGGTTGCGAACCCAGATGATCAATCGGCTGATGATGGTGGATAACAGGAGTAGTGCGATGTAAACCCACGCCTCAGGCCAGCTCAGCGTGCCCGCGGCCAAGAATAGAATTGCTGGAACGAGACCAAGGTAAAGAGCAAAGCCGATGATTGCCCGGATCAGGCTGCTTGCATTCATCTGCGAACCTCCAAGGTTACTACCGGGACAATTGTTCATAGGGAACCTCGCCCCATTATCGCGCGGTTGTGGCCGACAGCTCGAGCATATTCCATTGGCCGTTCACGAGGAGGCTTATTCGTCCCCCGCCCCATGTAGTGAGTTTGAACCCGGACGCCGCAATCGCGGCAGCCACCCTGGAACACGCGCCCGGTACTCTTCCCAACGCGCTCCGAAATGCACGGCGAGCAGCTCGTCCTCTCTACGAGCTCTAAGCAGCACGCTGAGTGCAGTTAAGCTGTATAGGACCATAGCCCAGGTACGGAAGATCAGCGCTGCACCCAGCGCAGCCAAGATTACCCCCATATACATTGGATGGCGGAGATAATGATAGGGGCCAGACTCAATCAGCACCTGGTCCGGGTAGAGCGCGGCAGCCCTGCTGCTCGAGACCGCGAACATCTTACCCAAAGTGAAAAAACCCCACAGGTAGAGCGCGATCCCCGGGAAGTACAGGAGCGAGCCCAGGATCAGCACCATGCTGTTCAAGGACTCGCTGATTGATTCCCAGACGGGCTTCCACAGCAAGATCCCACCAAGGACGTACAACGCAGATAGCGTGAATGTTGCTGGAACCCGCAGTGAGATTGGCCTACGCTGCCGTTCTGAGTCGTTGATACGAGACCGCTGGCGATATACCAGGGCCAGAGGGAGCAGGATCACGACCAAACCGCACACAATAGCACTTGCTCGGATGATCGATTCAAGCATTGGCCGCTCCCCGCAGGCAGCTGACCTACTTTAGTCCGGATGATGAAGAAACTGATCCTGACTCGAGTATAAGCATCATTCGACCTTCATTCAATACGCTTCGGGTGATTGAGATGTTTGGGGTTTCGGAACCTCGATTGTACATATATACATACTACCTACGAATGATGCCCGCCGACCCCCCGGTCATCACGACCTCCCCGTCCTGGTCTGTGCATATCCAGCTGCTTTGAAGCCTGGTGTGGTTCGGCAGCGGCTCAAGTTCATCCAGGGTTACGTGGCAGGTGATCGTATCACCGGTATATACCGGACGTTGGAACTGAAAATGCATGTCACAGGCAATGAAATTGATGTCCCCCCGATCTTGGAGGGAAGTGTGGCCGTCAGCAACCCCTGCACGATCAGGCGTCCCTGCTCATCCGGGAGGATGTGATGCTCTCCCTTATCGCCTGAGATCTGGCTGAAGGTGCGGACTTCCTCAGCTGTATAAGTCCTTGACCAGGTGAAAGTTTGACCCTTTTCCATAGCCCACCCCACAAATCCTCGTTCTTGACGCAAGCCCGCCTGACATTAGCTTAGGTTGATTTCTGCAAAACCAACCATGACCAGGAATTGGACAATTAATAGCATGAGTCGCAGAAAAGCAAACCACACATATAGCTTACTCATCTTAGCGTTGGATGAAGGCAGACTGACATGATGTGAGTTGATGCTTATATTCAATTTACCAGGCGTGAGAAGTAATGTTGAGGAAGGAGTTTATAATAAACAGCACAGCGTAGATATACAAGAGCTCGCGCCGGATGTTTCCCAATGGAATCCAGTAGAACATCAGGCTCGCCAGATACACGAAGACATAGGGGATGAACACCGGCCAGACTATGGGAGAGCGCCATGAGATCCCGCTTTGAAAGACGGCCTTGCTCATCACTTCCAGGTAGTCATCGAGCGATTCTGGTTTGATCTGGGGTGGTGGTCCCTGTTGTGGCATGCTCTATCCTCCCGGGTAGCTGCAACCTTCATAAACACAGAAGAACGTAAAGCGTTTCGCAGCAATCCAACCGGTGGCTGCGGGTGGGAAGTACCGACACTAAAAGAATGTTTGTTACAATGCCATCCAACCAATTCGGTTGATGATCCCAATATACGCGACTTCAGGGCAACACACTTTCTACGCCTAATTTGCGGTCTGCATCGATCTTTGAGGAGGAGAGAAAATGTCACAAGAAGAGAAGAGAGCAGCCATCACAATTCCGATCGTCCTGGCTATCGTGGCTGGCCTGGCCATCGCCGGCAGCCAGGGCGGTTACCAGGTTGCGGGGCTGCCCCTATTCGCAATCTGCATCGTACTGGCATTCATCATCCAATGGATAGCCTTCATCCCCGCTTACCTGCGACAGACTGAGTCCTTCTATGATCTAACCGGCAGCCTTACATTCATCACCGTGACGATCGCCGCTGTCGTACTCACCCCAACGAAAGATGCCCGCTCCTACTTGCTGCTGGGGATGATCTCCCTCTGGGCGATCCGTCTGGGGTCGTTCCTCTTCGGACGCGTGCGGGTCGTGGGTGAGGATCGCCGATTCCGTGAGCTGAAGACCTCATTCAGCCGCTTTCTGCTCACCTGGACACTCCAGGGACTGTGGGTCGCGTTCTCGCTTGCTACCGCGTTGGCTGCCATCACAGCCTCCAAGAAGGTTGAACTGGGAGTTTTCGCCTGGGTTGGCCTAGTAGTCTGGCTGTTTGGCTTCGTGGTCGAGATCATCGCCGACCGCCAGAAGGATCAATTCCGACGCGACCTTGCCAACAAGGGCGGATTTATCCACAGCGGCCTTTGGTCATGGTCGCGGCATCCGAACTACTTCGGCGAGATCGTGCTCTGGATTGGGGTGGCGATCATCGCCCTCCCCACGCTGGGCGGGTGGAGCTGGCTGACCTTGATCTCACCGGTCTTCATAACGATCCTGATCACGCGCGTCAGCGGGATCCCCATGCTTGAAACCCGAGCAAATGAAAAATGGGGCGGTCAGCCTGGATACGAGGCCTATAAAGCGCGCACTTCGATCTTAATCCCACTCCCGCCAGCCAAGAGCTCATAGGTCACAAATTTGCATGTATTAATATCGAGCTGACGATGACCGTTTCTCACCTATCGCTCTCATAGCCCAGCAGCTGCTGGATACTTTGCACCAGGGGGAAGGTAATCGGATCTGACGAGAGCTGCGGGTCCCACAACCGTGTATCACGCAGGTCAAACCAGCGGACTTCGGCGATCGCGTACTCAGCGGCGGCTTCGAGTTCTGGTTCGTATCCCGGGCTGGCTGTCCCGGAAACCGGTCGGCACAAGAATATCTTGCGGCGAGAGTAGACCGGATCTGGTTCCGAGGGCTGATCGAGAAGCACCCGTTCTACGGAGACGGCGAGGTTGGTCTCTTCCTTCATCTCTCTTCTCACGCACGCTTCTTCAGTCTCACCAGATTCCAACCCCCCGCCGGGTAAGAGCCAGTACGTTCGCCTGGAGTCATGATGCCGGTGACGGATCAAGAGGAGCTGGTCGTTCTGTATGATGGCCCCCTCGTAGCGTGTATCCCGCGTCAATGGGCTTTTCCCTTTCTCAAAGCTGATTAGTTCCCAAACAACGCCGGTGGTGGCCAATGCAAAACGAGTAAGGCGGTCAGGATCACGAGGTCCATGAAAACCGCAATGCCTGTGTTGAGCAATGAACGGTTGCGGCCGGAGGCTCCCGGCCACAGGCCGGGAAAGAGGAGCATCCCCAGCAATGACAGCCAGGCCGCGGTGATGGCAAACATCCTCCAGGTTTCACCGCTTGAGAGCTTGCCCATGAAACCTGCGGTCGCCGCTACAAACCCGAGTGTCGAGAACAGCCAGAATGGTGCGGCCAGTGCGGCAGCTTGCCGGTCAGTGAGTGAACGCAGCAGCCAGGGCCGTAAGAGGATGCGTTTTTCTGACACCTGGACGAATTGAAGCAGGATCGCATTGAACGCGATTGCATGTGCGAGGCCATGCAGCGCCAGCGATCCCACCACGATAACCATCAAATATTCCGGCGCCATCGTCACCTCTCCAATCCGTCAGGCCGATAGGTCAAGGGGTACAACGTCATCCACAACTGTTCACCAAGGCGCAGTCTGCGAATTCAAACCATGCTGCTCTGAGTGGAGCTGCGCACGACTAACCCGTCAAGCAGCTTGCGGGTGGCCTCGGCGATTTCTTCTACGGCTTTGTCAAAGGTTTCTTGGTTGGCACGCGACGGTGTCCTGTAACCGGAGACTTTGCGGACATACTGCAAGGCCGCCAGTCGGAACTCTTCTTCGGCCGGTGGATCGCTCGGATTTCGAAGAGCTTAATATTCTCGCAAATGGTTCATCTTGCCTGGGTTTTATCGAGATAATCGCTGGAAATACTTTGCCGGGCCTGGGCAGCTCACCCGAGTGCGAACACCATCGGGCTGAAGTAGGGCACCAGCCAGACCACCCACACAAAAACGCTGAACTTGTGAAATTGATGGATCCATCGCTCGTCATTCCTGAGCAGGACTGTCGTCGCCCAGACCGCGTGAACTAGCATCAGGATGATGGCGATCAATCCGGTTATGCCGTGCACGTCGGTCGTCAACCCACCGGCAAAGTCAAGCATCATGCCCGTTCCCCACGTGTCACACACCAGCCCGAGCCAGAAAAAGAGCAAATGCCAGAGTTTCAACTGGCCGGCCAAGCGCTCGCTCCATACCCCGATTGAGTAGAACACCAGCGCCAATGAAATGATGATTGTTGCAGATCCACTCATGTACTCACTCCTTCGATATCGTATTTGCTTATGCGTCCATTTTATGCGCCTTTACCGGGCGCGTATCACACCTTACCGGTGACCGAGTGTACTTCATGCGTGTGATTCCGACACGGGCTCCATGTACACCTGTCTGATCCGGCCTCGTTAGCCCTCCGACCCTCGCTCGGCAGGCAACCTGGGAAACCAGCGCGGAACGCTTGCTTTATACACGGCATACTCGGGACCAAACCGTCTTTCAAGCGCCGGCTCTTCGACCCGGCGCACATAGCGATCGATTGCCAGCGCGTAGATCGCATCGTAGAGGAGCAGCGAGGGTGAACTTGTAACCAGTGCAAGACCTATCAGGAGCAATCCATCGCCGGCATAAATGGGATTGCGTATCTTGGCATAGGGTCCAATACGCACCATCGCCTTGGTCGGATCCCCAGGAGCACCTGTCGCCAGGCCCGCTCTCGCCAGACATACGACAGCCCATATGATTAGCACTGTACTTGCTGCTAGGAAGGGCCACCCCGCCCAGGCGACAACACGAGGGAGGCTCAGCCCACTGACCCGATCAAGCACAAAAGCAGAAGATGTGATCAAGATCGCTATTGTGCTCAAACCCAGGTTGAGTAAAACCTTACCTGGAAACCGATTCATGATTTCTCTCGTCCAACTCATACGAATTGTTCAGCTAATCGTTCCTGCCGATTGTCACCCCGCATCTGGGGCGGGTTATCAAGCTCATGATCGTCGATTTCAGCCTGATCACAATCAACCAAAGCCTCATCCCACCCACCCCCAGAGGATGAACTGCCCAGCAAGGAGCACGTTGAGAACCAGAAAAGTGTACGCCACTGCGCGTGAAGCAACCGGTCCCTTTGCATACCCGGCTAGCAGGGTGAAGGCCGGGAAGAGCACAGTCGCATAGCGAGCCTGACCGGATAACGGCTGCCCCAGGCGGAGTTGAGAGAGGTTGAACAACAATAAGCCCCAATGAAAGACCACGAAGCTGACGGGCAGTCTCTTAATCATGAAAATCCCGGCCAAGAGCATGCCCAGCACAATGGCCAAATCGAACATTTCTATCATGAGCGCAGTCCGGTCACCCAACCGTGCAAGTGTTTGCAGGATCCCTTCCCATGGGAACGCAGGGATACGATGCCAGAACTGCGCTTGAACCTCCAATGTCCCGGGTAGGCCGAGGTCAACCCTCCAGATTTCGAGCCCGGCTACTGCAGCAACTGGCATCAACGCTGCAAACCAGGCTACTACCGAATCCTTCCTGGATAGATCTTTCCTATGAACGAACCATTCGACCAGGATGACCACCGACATGACGATGCCACCGATCCTGGTCAGGCTCGCCAGCGCGGAAAGCCCGCCCGCCAGCAGCCAGTGCTGTCTCCGGGCAGCCCACACCCCCAGGATGGTGAACAGCAGAAACAGCGATTCGGAGTAAGGAACAAACAGGAAGAAGGCGGTTGGAAACCACACCAGGAGCAGGAGTATTCGCCGGGCCAGTGTTCGATCATGGCCTTCGTCCAGCATCCAGGTATATAACGCAATAAGAGCGAGTAGGATGGCCAGGTTGGCAATCACGAATGAACCGAGCAGAACGTTGCCGCCGAACAGCAATCCTAGCCAACGAGATAGCAGCGGGAAGGCAGGGTAGAAGGGAGAAAGATCTGGGTCGGCATATCCTGTCTGAGCGATGCGCAGGAAATGGATCACATCGAAACGCTGCCAGACGCCAAGCAAGATCCCGGATATCCCGTCCACAACCGGTCGTACGCCAAAATAGGGCCGAACGATTGGATCTTCTGTGAGGGGCACGAAGCCCAGGCGATAAAGAGCTAATCCCAGGATGGAAAGCATGACTCGCTGCGACAAGAAGAGCAGCGTTGGGTAACGCCAATCCAATATCCTGAAACGTCTCAGGGCTTTCATGTCCTGCTTAACAACCCTCCTCTATCGAGGCGCACTGAGTTTGATCGGGGCTCCAGTATCGCACAACCACATCAGCATGGGGAGCGATGCATTTTTCATCAGGAATATCTGACATGTCAGGGTAGGAATCGATCTTCAAACCCTTTCACGGATATCCGGCAAACGTCACTGCTACCAAACCATTTATGACGGTTCTTCGAAATAACACCATAGATCCAATCCCGGATAGATCTCGGCACCAGACGAAATACACCCAGGACTGGCCAGGGCAGCGGTAGAAAACGCAGGATTAGAAATACAGCATCCGAACGGGCATGTATTTTTCCACCGTGAACCAGCAAGATGGTCTTATCCACATCGGGTGCACCCCAGAATTGCTGGACCAGCTGCGTCCCGCTCTCGGACTGCGAAGCAGCAAGGCGGATTCTGCCAGCCCGGTCATGGCGCAGTACGAAATCGACGGAGGAATTGCACAGGCCGCAAGTACCGTCGTAGATGAGAACGGGCTGTTCGGTATCGCTAGGCTTCAAGTTTGACTGGACTCCATTACATATAAAGGGCGTTTGATGTCTATGCGAAGAATAACATGCTCCCGTTACACTGGAAAATCAAAGAAAGTGGTAGTTCAGGTTGAGCACCGAGTCAGACACGTTCAGCGCATTCTCCACCGAAGCGAGACTCGCCTTCGAACCAACCCGCAAGGCGGAATTTTTTAGCCAGGTGGACGACCATTTCACATCCCCGTAACCCAGGCTGAACTTCTCCCGAAGCATATCACGCATTTCACCCTGCTTGGTGAGCGAGCTTGCATTGACGAGTTTCGACAGCTCTGAAAGACTCTTGCCGGTCTTCTTCTATATATTATTGAGCCGGGTCTCAAGTGCTATGTCTTGATTGCTCACGGCATATCTCCTACTGGATATATATTATCCAGCTATTTATACCGTGTTTTCCGAACAGCATAGGGAATGGATAACCCCTCTCAATGCTAGGTAGGGCCTTTAGGATCTCCGCAACATAACGGGGGCAGGAGCCGAATTCACGCTTGGAAGAACCAATGGCGTGCTCGAAGGAGCAATCCCAACGTACCCATGTGCAGGATCAGCACCGCCAAGTCCGCGATCCCGAATTCATCGGTCACAGTCAGAATGGAAATCAGCAAGAGCAGAGCCAGGGCTGCGGGGAATGCAAGCCGCATACGCCGGTGAAGCAGGATGCCCAAGACCACCAGCGCACCTGAGGTCAAGAGTGCCAGACCGGCCATGATCCAGCGTACGAGTCCTTCCGCAGGAATGGCTGGATGCAGGTCGAGTATGTAGAGAATGGAAAAACCGAACCAGAGGATGGCATCGAACAGGATCAATGCGAGAGCTACGGTAAAGGTGATCGGGGGATCACCCAATTCCTGTTTCATATACACCTCGCGTATGGAGCGCCATGCAAGGCAACCAGGCATGCTGGTGACACTCAACAAAGCATGGCGCCTCTTGAATTCACACTTTTGCTCGATGGAGCGATAGTCTGAGCTATTGATCCGGGACAAGTGGGACGATGGGGAGTCCATCTCCTTCTGCAATACTGAGCGAGTAGGCGTAGCTGGCGTAAAAAGGTGATCCATCCTGACCAGCCTCGATCCCATCCATCGGGACATGCTCGCGGAGATCGAATGTAAGATCTAGCTCGGGTGCAGAGTAGATCCCAGGCGCAGCTGGAAAGTCACCGCAGGAACTCTGCAAGGTAGGATCGATCCACTCTTCCACAATGTGCAGGGTCACCTTGTCCCCTTGACAGGTACCGGTGATAGTAGCACGCATCCCCCACACACCGCTGAAGATTTGCTCCGGACAATCATTCGAGTCGGGATGGGTAGCGAGTCCCTCGTAACCGATTTCTGTGTAGGCGACAATATTCTCATTGGTCACATTCCCGGAGGGCTCGATCCATACCTGGAATAGCGAAGGGGGAATGTTTTCGAACTTCAAATACATACTCTCACCCATGCCGCTGCCGATATCTAACACGGCCAGATGGCTGAACCATAGATCGTAGAGCATGAGTTCCGTAGGGCAACCTGACGGGGGCTCCTGACTCGGTTCACCTATGTTGGATCCGAGTATCGGAGTCGGTGTGGCAGTTGGGAGGATGTTCGCATCGGGAGCTCCACCTCCAGGCATATTACAACCAGAGAGTGAGATCATCACGAGAAAGCTGATTCCCAACGATAAAAGTCTTACGGTGCTTATTCTATGGTTAGCCATCGCTCGCCTCCTACTCTAATACGAGAGGATCCGTTGGACACTCGTTTCAAGATATTGGCGGAAGAGACTATTCTGAGAGCTCTATCCCTATAACGGCGAAGAGGCGGGATTTGTGACTCAGGAAAAGCGAAGATTACGACCTGAACAGAGCATACAAAGATTGAGATGTATTGTTATTACCAGCACCTTATAACGGAAGACACAATTTGCAGCCTGGATCGCAGTCGATGACATCGAGCGTTGATGGATCTTATCATCTTGTCAACCTCAAGAACCACATGTGTACACTGTGTTTCACTTTGTTACCATCCCAGGAAGACTAGTGGGGATAGCGACTGGCGGCATACACTCCCCGTCAACCCGTCAGCCTCGGGCCGAGCATTGCAGGCCATGGGCAAATCAGAGATGATGATTATGTTGAAAGATTGCGTTCGCTTTCATGCCTCGATAAAGGAAGCTTCCATAATTCCAACGGAGCGAACGAAATCAGTGAGCTCGCGAGCGAGCTCGCGGCTGGTGATGCACTTTCGTGAGCGAGGAGTTCTCTGTCTTGCCGCCTACGGTCTATATGACCTTGCACCCACATCCCGCGCGGCCATGCGAATCGCATGATCAATACCCTCCCAAGGCCCTAGTGCGTCTAATAGGAAGAAATCAAGGGCAACAAAATCTTTGGCAGGGTTTACCTTATAGAAAAATCGATCAGGTACGAGATAGACGCGGTAAGCGTAGAACGCAGCGCTTTCCCAATCAATTACCTGCAGCCTGATGAATGACCCTTCACCATCCAGAATCAGGCAATCAACGTTATCTGAAGCTGGTTGGAGCGTGATTTCACAATGCATCAGCTGGCCGTTGGGATTGGAAGGATCAGGCTCGAAAGCGATCTTCCCGACTTCGGGATAACCCGCTTCGAGGATAGCGGAAGTCTCTAGCTGTGTGGAGACAGCCTGAATGAGCAGGTTGGCAAGCTGGCCGATCTCCAGTCCATCGCTTCGAATGAGAAACACAGGGAGGGCAGCGTCAGATGGACCGGCACACGCCGAAATCACCAGGCCAAACCCTAATGTTAAGAAGATTCGCTGTCAGAAGGACATATCAGGGCTTGAGACGCCTCGGGTTTCGCTCGATCCCCGGACTTGCATCGGATCCTAATCCGTACATGCTCAAGCAGATTTTCGCGCAGCCGGAGCAGCACGCAATGTAAGGGTTCCTGGACTTCCGCGGATCAGGTCACCCTTAGGAAGTCATTCAATTTCTTCGAAAGAGAGTTTCATTCCGGCCTCAGCCGGATCAAATCCACCCGGGAATATAGTCCGGCTGTTGTATTTTGCTCCCGTCAAGATCGTGCTGCGCAGGATCGAATCGGTGAGATTCGCTCCACGCAGATCGGTGCTTCCACCGAGGTTGTCGAGTGAGAGGTTCGCCCCGCTGAGGTTTGTTCCGGAAAAATCCACCAGCGTGAGGTCTGCGCCACGCAAAATGGTATTCACAAGCAGCGCACCCTTGAAGGAGGCCCCCTTAGCGATGCACCAGTAGAGATCGGCATTGGATAGATCCGCACCATCGAAGCAAGCATCCATCAGATGTGCGCTCTGCAGATTGGCGCCAACCAGTCTCGAGTTTGGCACCTTCGTTCCATCAAAGGACGCAGATATGAGTTGGGATCCGGATAAATCCACGCCCTCGATGTTGAGCCCATCGAAGAGTGCCGATTCGAGCTTGCGGCCGCTAAGGTCCGATCCAGCGAGTTCCCCATTGATCTCGAGTAAATGTTTGCCGGAAGTGCTCAGGATAATCATAAGGCCTCAAATGCACTTGCATAACTCCGAGCCGGGCAATGAGCATGAAGCACCATGCTCAAGGGTATCATGTCCCCGCTATGCACCCTGGTGGCGATCCCACATCGCCTTGATCGCCAGCATCTCGCCAACATGCCTGGTCATATCAAACAGCGGATGGCGGATCCAGTAGTAATTCGTCTGCTTTCCGTCGAAACCTATCGAAGATTGGTCAAGCTCCACCTCGGAGGTTGAGTCGAGGTAGGCACGGATCGCCGCAACAATCTCATCAAAGTACCCAAGGAGAATTTCAGCGTCGAAGGCTGGGATCCTGTTTACCTCATCCTGCGTGTAACCCGTGACCGCACCCCAACCATCCGTTCCAATCCCCCGTGGATCATAGCCAGACTTCTCCGCTCACCCCGAGGCGATCCAGATCTCAGCTTCAGCGGATTTCCCGTGGATGTGTTGGATGAGGAAGATATCATGGACCCTGGCTACATGCCAGATGGTAACGGCGACGCTGTTTCCCGCCTGATCGGGTGACCAGTAGAGGACGTCATGTTCATCTTCATCAAGCATTTGCCGGATGCGCCGCTCATTGTCGTCTAGCAATTCGTAGAGAACTGTCTTCTTTGTCATCGTGGGAACACCTTTTTGGATCCAACCACTACGAACAATGATCCACCTATCCCTTGTATTCAGGACAGAATTTGAAGATGCATGGGTCAGGACTCATTTCGCGATCCCTCCCAGCGTGATTTATATTGTCCCGAGGCCTGCGATATAGCCAAGCATAAGGGCAAAATGGCTGAACGCACCCAGGATGACAAAGATGTGCCAGATCTCGTGGAAGCCGAACATCCCCGGGATCGGGTCTGGCTTCTTCAGGATGTAGACGAGTGCACCAGCCGTGAAGAACAACCCACCCGTAAGCAGCCAAACAAGCGCGCCTGTGGGTAAATTCGAGAGGATCTCGCCAACGGCCAGGATCGAGAGCCAACCCATGAGCAGGTAAACTCCGGCTGTGAGCCAGCGAGGTGCGTTGATCATAAAGAGCTTGACGACGATGCCCACCAGCGCGAGAGACCAGATGATGGCCAGGAAACCGGATCCCCAGAATCCGGTAAAGAAATGCAGGCAGATCGGTGTATAGGTCCCGGCAATTAGCAAATAAATAGCTGTGTGATCGAGCTTTCGGAGGAATATACTGAATCTGGGACCCGCCTTGATCAGGTGGTAGGCGGCGCTGGCCGAGAACATCAGCACGAGGGTCACCCCATACATACTCAAAGAAGCAAGCTTGGTCATGTTATCCCGCACCAGGTATGCGAGTATTACGGCCCCGACCAGCGCGACAAGCGCCGCGACCAGATGAGTCAGGCCATTAAACGGTTCACGCAGCCTTCCCAAGCTAGATTCCTCCAAGATCACAGGGATTGGTCATGCTTGACCCCGCTAGCCTAGAACAAATCAAATGCATGTGTTGCACGAGACTCGTGATCAAGGGTTCCATCCCCGAGGGGGATATGATCAGCATCTCCACATCGATCTAGTTATCCCGGATTGGAGGTTTTGGTAGCTACCCAGTACACCACCATCCAGCATGGAACGATGAATGGGAAGATGCCATACAGCGTGTCAGAGACAGAGTGCGACTGTGCGTCCACAGCCTGGAAGACCTGCAGTGAGAAGGCAAGCGCAAGCAGCGTGATTGCGAGCCCCTGCCAGGATGTGGGACGAAAGAACCAGCCCTAGGATCGAAACCAAGCATGCTTCATTGTCGATGTCCTCAAGTACCGATTTGTGATCTTCAACCTGAGTGATCCTAAGCTAATATACCCTTCGACGGCTGCCAGCAGCTGGGTCTAGTAGGTTCTCCATTCAGGAATTATTTCAATTTGCACTATCTAACTCAGATAGCCCAACTTGCCATATAGCGCTCTTGTTATCCAGGTAAGCGTAATGTAAAGATACCCGATAAACAAAACCACCAACGTATACGTTATAAGCACGCGCGGACTTTCCAGCCAGCTCCCGCTCCCGGTGATGGTCCAATATATTTGAAACCCAACCAGGAAGACCAGCAAGAAGGCCGGTGGCGCGAACCAGGACATCCTGCGATATACGCCAGATGGCTTCAAGCAGAGCACCGTCTGCAAGACGATGAAGAAACCCAGGTATATAATTCCCGCGTACAACAGCGATCCAACCAGCAGGAGCTCAACAATCCCTGCGGATGGACTTGTTTTCCCCAGCACGGCCCGGCCCCAACTTATAGCCAATATCAGCAAGGGCAAAGCGAAGGGGCCAGCCAGTGCCATTCGCCAACACGATTTTTCGCCCAAGCGTTATTGCCTACAGCCCCATCCCCCCCGATCAACCCGGCTCAATTGCCTCGCTTGCGCTCGCGTCCCTAGCTGAGATGAACTGTCCCCCGTTGACGGTTGCCCCGATCACGAGCCCGGCACTGATGAGCACGATGTTCTTGATGATGTATTGACCTTCGAACGTCGGGACGAAGGGGAAAGAGGTGAAACAGACTTCAGGGAAAATCAGAAGCGGCGTCAGCGTGCCCAGCATCTGGAGCCACAGTAAAAAGAGCGTCCCGCGCAAGAAGAAACCGGTGACCAAGCCCAGGCCGATCAGGGTCTCCCAGATCGCCAAGATGAGCACTGCAGTTTTGGGGGTTAGCAGGCCAAACGTGAGCACGCTGATCGTATCAGCGGCGAGACTCTGAGCAGGGCTCAAACCTGGAAAAAACTTTAGCACACCAAACCAGATAAAGACCACGCCCAGGCTTACTCGTAACAGCAGAATGCTGTTCTTAGCCATCCATGAAGTCAGGGTTGTGTCAATGCGGTTAAAAGTCGTTGAGAGTGATGTCATTATTGGGACTCCTTCTTGTGAACGCTGTTGAAAGCAGACTGAACACCTTATCGAGCTATTATAACTATTCTAACTGAACGGCGTCGCCTCGCCTCCTACGAGGAGGCGGGCTGGCGCCGGGTCTTATGGTTTGAGAACTAAGCACCTCCCATGGTGGATGAGATCGAAAGGTTCGACAATCAAACGAGCCTACAGCAGTCTGAAAGCTGGAGCGGTACATTCAGGCTTCGTGAACGTCCAGGAAGCGAACCTCGGGGAAGCCAGATTCGAGATCATCCCAGAACCCCTGCTTCAAATGTTCGGGCCAAACGACAAGTGCTACCATCTCTTTTCTACTCAGCCACTTGAGATCTCGAATATACAGTTCATCAGGCCCCGCCCCGGCGACATTCTCCATCGTCAACTCGCCGAAGACGCTATCCGCCAAGAAGAAGAGCTCAACATGGTGAACACCGGCACTCTTCTCGATAAATTCACGTAGGTAAACGAGCTTCCCAATAGAGACCCGCAATCCGGTTTCTTCAAACGTCTCCCGGACCGCAGCATCGATGATTGATAGGTCATGCGCCTCCAAACCTCCACCAGGAGGTATCCACCATTCTTCGCCCGTGGAGGGATCAACATGTTTAACGAGAAGCATCTTCCCATCTTGAAAAATGATTGCCGCCGCGCGAATTCTCTGCTCCACGACCTTCTCCAATGACCCATTCAGGTTTTCTAACTCAAGCTAGAGTTCGAGCCCTTCTATGAAGATTGCCGGTTGTTCGAGGAAAGGAGCATGACCTGCACCGGGGATGAAGGCCAGCTTGCTCGCTGGGATCTCGCGCTGTGCGCGCTGAGCATGGCTTCGAGGAAAATAGCTATCGTCATCTCCCCACAGGATCAAAACCGGCAAGCGAAGGTTTTCGAGTGCCCTACTCGATACAGGCAAGGCAATATGCCATGTCCTGGACAACATCCATAGGAAACCACCCAGCCCGGTCGGAGGGGAAGCATCCCCACCCAGGAACGCAGCGGCCATTTCCTGCCTTCTCGCATCATCACCGGCGAACATGACACGACCCATCCGGGCTCGTGATAGTTGCTCGTCTCGAGTGAACATCGCAATCAGGAGCCTGAGGGTCGCAGCCAGGCTTGGAAAACCGAGTGAAATGGCATCCACAAGCACGAGGCGTTTCACCTTTGCTGGATATTTCCCGGCATACCTGAGTGCAAGCGCACCACCAAGTGAGTGGCCAACCAGATCCACCGGGCCAAGCCCCATCGCATCGATAAAAGAATTGAGCCAACGCAAATAGGCTGGTACGGTGTAAAGACCGGATAGCCCTTCGCTCCTACCATGTCCAGGCAGGTCGGGCGCAATCACGGCCCTCTTCTCCGCCAGGGCAGGAATAATCCCGGTAAAGAGTTTGCAATCTCCTCCTGCCCCATGCAGGAGGAGAAGCGGATCTCCATGCCCGGCGGAGATAAAATACGTCCTGGTGCGAGCCGTTGTCGCCCAGGCGTGATGCATTTCAGCAGCGGAGCCTTCGGAAGTATTCAGCATGGCTAGCCAGTGTAGATCACGAACTTGCTCGAACAAGCATCTGTGCTTGGGCCAGGGGGTTCAACTTATCGATCAACTAAACGTATTGAACCAGCCAGGATGTATATCAATGGCTATCGACCCACCCAATGTCGTTCCAGACCTTGTGGCATCGGGCATGAATTAACCACGATTTCAGCGTCCTCCGAGTGGCAAGGCTTCCATAACCCTAAATGAAAATTTTTCGTTCGGGACAATGAACATAAGCTCATTACAAACGAATGAACCTTGTCTGCTTTCTCCTTGCAGCCGCCTGAGAAGTTCTTCGTCGACAGTAGGTCCTGACAATCCCTCGGTTATCGTCATGTGAGGGATGAAATCCGCGCTATGGCTCAAGCTTGTATTAAAGAAACCGGTCTTGTGTAAGGCGGTGCGTATTCCCAGCACCAGCCCCCTGGGCTCTATTTCATACCAGATACAGGGATACGGCAGAAATGAATTCAGGGGTCCATACCGAAGTTCAAAACTACTGAAGGATTTGAGTAGATACCTGATTGGGATCCACTCGTCGTCGACGAGCGATCGAATCAAGGGTTGCGTGATAGTAATGTGGGTTTCACAGATTGATTTTGAGACTGGATCATACTCCTGGCGTTGGCTATTAACGATCTCCCGGATTTCAGGCGGAGGCCAGATTACGATTGTCCCAAACCGGTACGGCCTCTGCCAGTCTTCCCAATCATCCATAATTTATCTCCAGCATTGGAAACGAAGATGGCGTTACAGATTCTAGCGAAGCAGATCGTTACTACCACTCCCTTTTTTTTCGCGGTTCAGGAGGGGTCCTCTGCAACGAGAGATTTACCGGTGGTCCTTTCTAGAAACCTCGAACCTTGCTCGGTACTACTCGGATCGTAACACTGTATTCCTGATATACCTCGGCGAATGTCCTCCCACTCTTCTCCATAACACTCTCATACTTCGTAAAAAATAGGGGATTGGGCTCAAGGGTATGCTCCTCTACGGAAGCGGTTCCTGTGATAATTACGACATCCCCCCCGAGAGGCGTTGCCCCTTCGAGATTCAAGGAGACCCTTGGGTTGCGTGAGATGTTCATAAGTTTTGAAGTTCCAGGCTTTGTATAGATGAGGAAACTAGTGCCATCCCAAAGGAACCAGACTGGATTCGGCTGAGGTGACCCATCGGATGCTATCGTCGTAAGCCATATCACCTCCTCATCATGCAGTCGTCTGGCTGCGTGTTCACCAAATTCCGATGACAAGTCGATCACAACAATCCTCTCTTTGTGATTAAATCAGAATCTCATGCATCAAGCTCGAGTTGCTCGAACACCTCTCCCATCCGCGTAGAAACGCCTCCAGACGTTCACTCTGGCAAAGACTTCCCAACTCGCATTTATACCCGATCGATTGCATATTGTGTCGCAACATTCGCTATTCACCCGGCGCAGACAGGGTACCGAATGTTCTTGGCGGGGCAGCGATACGTTAGGCACCTTCATAAGGCTTGCTGACGAGGGCAGCTATCACCTTCCCTCCCGCCCGCTCCGTAACCCGCTCCACCCTGAATCGGCGGAATTCAAACTCCACTTCTTCCCTTGTGAAGATGTGATGAGGCACTCCTTTCTCTGCCCCGGTCAACGGCACGAAGGTAGCTGGCTCGACTTGTATAAAATCCTCCCCCTCGTCCTTCTGTCCTGATACCGTTATAAAAGCCACACCACCCATGGTCAATACTCTGAAAATCTCGGTGATGGATTGTCGGACTTCGGCTTTGCGTGCATGGTGAATAACCTGTGTTGACAGTACAGCTGAGAAGCAGCTATCACTGAATGGCAGAGGAAACCTCATATCACCTAGCACAGTATCAGATTGGAGCTCTCTATCGCTTAACCATCCACGGGTCAATCTCAACGCTGTGGATGATATATCCAACCCGCAAACCTGAAAGCCCTCTTGAACAAGATGGACAAGATGTCTCCCGTTGCCACATCCAAGGTCAAGAATTCGCGTGCAGCCCCGATCCTTGAACTCTTGGACTACTTCTTCGAACCTCGGAAACGGCTCTCTGTAAAGGCGGCCCTCTCTCTGGTAGACCATTTCCCAGGGATGCTTCTTTGCGTTCATCGTTCTCTGCAGATGCTCCTCATGGTCGCCTAATTACTCGAGTTTCACGTAATCTTCAACAAGGACGATTCAGCCAATGGGAGATTTCGGATTAATGCCCTCTTCAATCTCTAACAACAAGTAGAGAACTTCAGAAATCGCCCGGAGAAAGACGAAGATGAAAACGAAGATCAAAGAAAGTGCAATTTGACTTATCGCCCCAAATACGACCGAGAGAAGAGCTCCCGACAAGAGTGGGTCGATGGTAGCAATTGTGTAAATCAGGGGAACCAAGAGAAGTATAGCTATTGCCAGAAAGATCCAAGACAAGGTATTCGCGGTCGTGCTGATGGAAACAATCCTATCCACACCATAGTACTTGCCTTCTTCTTGCACTTGCTCGCTCATCGATATTCTCCTTTTTTATATGATCCATACCGAAAACGGTCAGTAGGCCAACAGCATTGAACCTCGCGCACTACCCTGCCGGGACGCGCCGGGGTATTCACCCTGGCTATGGCTTCCCGACTCGCACTTCCGATCTACAGATCGCATATCGCACCGGACGATCCACCGTTCACCCCGCACGGAGGGGTTCCCGGATGTTCCTAGCGGGATCACCCTTCACCAAGAACGAGTTGTTATGTTGTATCACCATTGATAAGAGTCTCGAAACCTACTCGCCCATCAAAATAAGGGCGAGGGATTTCGCCCCTCAAGATTTTGAACACAATGGGAAGTCTCCTAACTTGACCCGGGGACAATTCAGGCAAGTTGGACTCCGAAAAGAAATCGGCCGCAAGCGCTTCGCTGCCAGGCTTTGGATCAGGATTTTCAGATTCAACCAAAAAGACAAAATGAAATAAATGAGACTTGGTCTGCGTCTTCCATAACCGAGAATCAAAAACCCCTAACAAATCTGCTGCAACTCCTTCTACTCCCGCCTCTTCCTCAAGCTCACGGAGGGCGGCTTCTGATAGAACTTCTCCAACTTCGACTAGACCACCCGGAACTGCCCATAGGCCATTATCCTCTCGTTGGATGAGCAAAACCTTGCCATCATGCTGAACAACAGCAGAGGCTCCAACAAGTGGGCTCAAATGAAGGAGCGTATCCTGGAATTGTGAAAGGATTACATCAGACGGGCGACCTTCTAACGCACCAATGAGTCTCGCACGTAAAGATAATCCCCTTTCATATCGCTCTCGATCATAGGGATCCTCGGAGAAGTAGAGCCCGGTGGAAGCGATGCCTCGCAATTCATCTGCAATCTGGTAAATCTCTTCTTGAAACGACATAACTTCCCTCAAAGTTCATTCCCTCATGAGCAGGAGGATGCAATATGACAACCTCGAACTTCGCAAGGCACACTGGGTGGAGATGTCCGGGCATTCACCCAGGCCACAAATCCTCACCGCCATATCCTGCAACATCAATTTGATTATTGGTCCGCATCGTTCATCCCTGTGTTTCTGTAGTGCTTTCCGTCGTTCGCCCCGCACAAACGGTGCGCCGTATGGTCTTCTTGGCGGGATCCCCGGTTGTCTCCTGTTCACCCTGATGTACTTACAGGGCAGCGGGACATTAGATAAAAGCAGACTTGCGGAGAGAATGGGCCACCTCGAGTGCGCCTTCCCAACCAGATCTATGATCCTCGAGCGCCCAAATTCCAGACAAGACAGCTTGCGAGTACCCCCAACCTGCAATGCGCTGCCTGTCGATGGCAAGAAATTCTGAGAACGCGGCTACTCTTCTTTCCTGGATCCTGTCCAACCCCGACCAGTTAAGCAGATCCGGCATCGGGTTGCGCAGAAACGCGCCAATTTCATAGGCTGGCTCACCAATCACACCTTGAGGATCGATCGCAATCCAAGGCAATCGGTCCCCAGCCAGGATGTTTCCATGGTGGAGATCACCGTGTAAAAGAACAGGGAGGTCCATCGATCCAGCTAGTTCAGCATATAAGTGTTCAGCCTCATCTACCAATTTTTCCGGGAGCGGGCCAGATGTGCCGGCGAACTGCTCCCTCAACCTCTGAAACCCGTTCCACCAGCCGGTGACCGTCGGCATCAGGGTGGCTGACGCGGGTGTCTGATGCAGCTGCCGCATCACCGTTACAGCTGCTTCGATCGCTTCAGACTCATTGAGTTGCTTTAGATCCCTTCCTGGCCGGACTCTCTCGATGAGCATCGCTCCCAATGCCAGGTCGTACTTGAGGATGTATGGGGCACCTTGGCCACCATATAGTCGAAGACATTCTACCTCGCGCTCGAAGTGATCGCCTGGCACCTCAAGCTTGAGGATAGCCTCTCTCCCGTCTTCTTGAATAGCGGGGGCAACGTAGTTGTATGTGAGGGCATGAAAAGGCTCATCAACTCGAATACACCACTGTTCTTCGATCGAGTCGATCAACGCTTGTAACTTATCTAGCCACTCCCGACCTTCTCCACCATGCAGGTCGAGTATGCGATTCGCGAAGTCCGCTGAAGGTTCAGTCATCGTCTCGAAATTGGCTTCTGCCCCGAACAACGTCGAGCTTTGCGGAGCACCCAGCGGGCCGCGTGGCGTCCACAGGCTCGTGTACAATCCAGCTATAGTGATCCACTTTGACCACGGTTTCCAGCAGCAGTATCCCGATCCATCGATTGAGATATGCGCGCTCCCCCGTTCCCAGCTCGTTCACCATGCTGTAACTACAGGGCAGCAAGACGTTGACCCGTGTGCTGCCTTGCAATAGCCCTTCTCCTACGATCATACTTTATTCAGAGTTGCTTTGTTAGAAAATAGCGGCGATATCCTGAAGGAAAATCAGTAAGTACGCCAAAAACCTGATATCCATATTTCTGATAAAAGTTGGGTGCCTGAAAAGAAAAGGTATCCAAATACACATTCTTTGCGCCACGTTCTCGCGTTTCATCCTCAGCATGCATTAGCAGGCGATGGCCATATCCACGACCGCGAAGCTCTTCTTTGACCCATAATAAATCTAAATGAAACCAGTCTCAGTAGGTTTCACCTAACACACCTCCTACGATCACTTGATCGGGCGCGCTAAGCGAGAAACAAAGGCGTTGAAATTGATCATCACCTGCTTTTTGTACATTGTAATTACGGAGCCCGTGGCCAATAATCCCCCACACCGCTTGTTCAGGTTCATCGACATAGACAATTTGATATTCTTCATCCATGGGGTTCCAATCAACTCCTTTCGTCAAGCCTTCGGATCACCCCAGAAGGGCATTCTCGAGTCAAGCAGATATCTTACAGGAAATAATAGTGAAATATAATTGGCTACCAATTTAGAGCTGAGCAGCCCCCGCTTGACCTTACAATGAAAAAGATGGGGGCCGAAGCACGAGGTCAAAAGCCCGACCGCGCCTCAAGCGGGCTCAAGCCAGGACTTAACAAAGATTGTGTTTCTCGTCCTCGATTGTAATTGGAATGTGATTGCATGGCAGCAAGAGGTCAGGTGCCAGGCCGGAGCAAATAAAGATCACAAGAAAAGAGCCATCATAAGAATGTCGTCATACTCTCCATCCAGTTTGCGCGACTTGATCTTACGGCCTTCAATCAGGAATCCATCTCTTTCATACAGATTGATGGCAGCTCTGTTGGATTCGAAGACTTCCAACTCGACCTTCTCAAGCCCGCTTGCTTTAGCTCTCAACAATGCTTCCGTCAGAAGCAAGGGTCCAAGACCTCTCCCGCGATACTCTTTCAAGACCCCCATCCCCAATTCACCTACATGATCAAGCCCTGGCCAGCGGTGCGCTGTGATATCACACCAGCCAACGACTTTGGATGAATCAATCGCCAAAACTCGAATATCACTCCTGTCCATGGCCGCCTGAACAAAATCCTTCACAATTTCCAGTGGCGGTGCTTCGAGCTGGGCGAGATATCGTCGTTCCCTTGCGACCGAATCCAGGCATTCTCTAAAACCAGGAATGTCTTGTACGGTGATTGCTCTGATCTCGATAGCATCGAATTTAACTTTGCCGTGAGTCATCAAGGTACCTCATCGATCAATTCTGAGGGATTAGATATCAATATCTCTGGCCCTGTGGTTAACATGTTGACCACGACTCCCCATTATTCTGGAGCACCTTAATCAATGCGCACCTCATCAGATCCTCAATCGAAATATCCCTTCGAGTTCCAGCCAAACATCCGGGTCTCTCACGCTATCTTGCCCGAAGCAGGTTCAGCAATACGCCTGCCACTCACCCTACTTGTAGGAGGACTCAATACAGGAAAGGAATGAACTTCTTCGTCCGCTTCGTGTACTCCTGGTAGGCAGGACCAAAGTAGCGAATGCTTTCAGCCTCATCGACGCTGGCGGTCAGAATAAGGAACCCGGTCGCAGAAGCGACCAGGAAACTTGATGCCCAGCTTACCTCTTTAAAGAAGATCCCCCACGCCAGGTACAGCAGGGAAGCGTAGAGCGGGTGCCGGATGAAACGATATGCGCCCTCTTCCACGATCCTGGTTGTCTTCTCGAACCCGAGCAGCGTGATGTCATCCCGTGCATCGCTCGCCTCTCCGAAGCGCTGCAGCAGCCAGGCTGCATGCAGAACCAGGAATCCCGATGTGAATAAAAGCAGCCACGAAATCAATTGTTGGATTGAGAAGGGATCCCGAAACCATACCCCGACATTTGTAAAGAATAAGCCCAGGATGCTCTCCCATGCCAAGAAGCGATAGAAGCCATAGGAGCGTGGGGAGCGAAGCGAGGTGCGTGATAGATATCCAAGTAGGATGGAAAGACCCAGGAAGCCGCCCAGCTTGATAATCAATGATGTCGCCATATCAATTTGTACCTTCCAACGCTTCTAACGGATCGCCTTGCGTACATCTTCTAGATTGTAGTGCCATTTTATGCCGCGATCGGTGCTAGCCAAGTATGAAATGCACTGAAGTGAGCGTAACAAGTTGATATCCCCCGCCGGAATATGACGGATCCTGGCCCATTCAAATGCTTGTGTAATTTTGCACAAGTCGATACATCTTCGCTTCAATTAATTATTCGCTCGCCATGGAGAGCTGCGCACTGGATGCGATCGGGCCTTGATTCGCTGTGATTAATTAAACACCTAGCATTATTGCACTCCAAGCTGAGTGGTGGCGTGCTCATTCGCCCGACCGAATTGGGGTTCGGCCGCATATCTAGCAAGTCCGGGTCGCGATCCTACGCGATCTTAGGGGTATCTGGCGCTTGGCAAAGTAAGGGAACCACAGCTTTTACCCGACTTCAAGACATAAAAGCAAAGTAAGCAACAAGCGTAGCCAGTGAGGAAATTAGCACACCAAAACCCATGCCTACGGGGAGGGATTTTCGTAAATGTTCCTTCATTGATTCGCGGCCCCTCTCCTCCGACAGATGTAGGAAACCTGGCCGCCAATAGCCCAATACGAATGCATCAATGAAGAGCGTATCAAACAGGAAGAGGATCAGGTATAGACCATAATTGATGATAAAGAGGCTCCCCGCTCCGAGTTTCACTTCCTTCCTGGCCATACCGAAATAAGTCGCAATGATGATGAAGCCCACAACAGCCACAAGGAATGAGATCATCGTGAAATAACCCCGGAAAGGTATTTTCTCTTTCAGCGTCCCATCATATTTCCGGGCAGTATAAGCAATCCCCGTCCTGAAAACCATAGAAAATCCACCGCACAGCGATCGTAGCCGGCCTCGCCGGCTAGCTTCAGTCCTTGGTTGAGCAGAGCTGTGGCGATACCAGTTCCCCGGATACCTTTCTTCGTGAAGGCCCGGTAGATGCTGGTCGTATTTTCTTCAACGATAATCCTGCAAACATCCTCATTCGCCGGCCCAAAGCTCATGAAAGCTACCGGTTCTCCATTATTGGATGCCATCAGAATTGACTTATTGGGATCTCTTACCCACCCCTCAAAGTGACTTAGTCCGTTTTTATCGGTCAACAGGAAGGCCGGAGCTTCCTTCATGTGCTCCCAGAGCGCTTCGTCCAACGCCATGATTTCTTCAAGATCTTGAAGCCCTGCGAGGCGAATTTGGATATCGGGCTCTATGTTCGGGATGGGCTCCAGGTTTCGTACTGCGTCCACGGCCACCATTCCGAAACCCAGCCAATGCAATGCACTGATCGCTACATCGTCGTTTGGAAAAACACTGATGTAGTGAGCAACAGACTTAGCTGCAACCCAATGGGCTGCAAGGTGTCTGTACATCTCCTCGTAGATAACCTTGTTGTCTTCTGGCTCGGCAGCATTCGCCCATTCCGGGCTGAACGTACTCCTTTTCCCCCTGAAAGAAGGAAATCGCCAGCCCGTGAGGAAACCAACGAGTCGACCTCCACGAATCGCCGCCACACCAGCCTCGCTCGAATTTGCTATATCCCTTAGAAGGGTAGGAACTCCGCAGCCTCCGTGTAGCGGGCCGGCAGTAGCGGTACCTGCTGCCGCAGTTGGGTGAACCGTTCACTCACCAAAGCAGTTGCATCTTCGAAATGTTCCTCTCGAAACGGAACGATTTTGAGCATTTCTTGATCTCCGATGATGCCTGCGGGTGGAACTGCTTCGCCAATGTGAAGTGGCCCGCCCGTCTCCAGAAACAAGCCGTTTGTGGGCGGCAGATTATTTACTCACGAATTACCTGGACCTCGACCTCAAGCGCCCCGGAGTTATCATCGAGATCAACATCATTGATCCCCAGGGATAAGACGCCAGCTTCCCCAACAACATGCCGATATCCCTCCCCGACCAGAAAAGGCTGATTGTCCCCGATACGGCCGATCAGTGCCGCATGGGAGACAGCGTCCATTACATTGCAGCGGCAATTTGGATCACCACCCGAACCAGTTGCATCATAGGTGCTGCCGGGCCATGGCGACCACTCTCCTGCTATATGGTGAATCGAGAGCAGATCACCCGGGCGAATTGCAATACCTGTATCTGTCCAGCCATCCATGGCAGAGACTTCGACGATTTCACTGGACGAGATCCGGCCAAAGCTGAAGGGAATGATGCAGGCCAGCGAAAGCAGCACGAGTGATACGGCTGGAAGCATGTGCTTTCTCTGCATGTGATACGCCTCCTTTCGAGGGTTCCCGTGGTGTTATTTCGCGTCCGGGCTACGATATCGTCCCACCCATCGCGATCAGGTAAGGACAGCCAGAGCGGTTGCTCACAGGATTTTTTAATCGAGCCAGAGCCCAAATGGCGATACCGACTCTTACTTAAGACGAACGTCAGGCGCCCAGGTTGTTGCGAAGGAGAACTGCATCTGGTGAAACAGCCACTCCCCCTCTTCCTTAACGGCAACTGCCGTCAGACGAAAAGGCCAAACGTACGTCTCGCTCAACGGCAGCCCAAGCACAATATCGTTTCCCTGACCTACGATGTCCAGCATTTTCGCCTGCTTGGTCATTTCATCGTCTTTCAGGACTTCTGCCACATAATCCAGGTAGCCGGTGTAGCGTTCGTTGCTCGAGATGGTATCGGTGACGGTACCGGTGGTCGCGAGCCATGCCACTTTCCCGCGGGTATGAATGCGGGCTCCTTCCACATCGAACCTTACATCACCCCAGTGTTCCCAATCACCCCCCACCAGCTCGCGCACCGCTTCCCGCCCCCGGCACCACTCTTCACCCGACAGATCAACGGCGTTCGTGCCAATCACTTCAAGTTCGTCACTATCAACAAACAGTTCTATAAACTCATCGAGGTGCGTCTGATCCCGCCTGGAGTAACCCTCCTGAAACCGGGTCAACAACTTTCTCACCTCCGCAGTCTCCATCGTGCAGCCTCCAAATTCCGAAAGAGATCGAGCGAATTGACAGGCCCCGTCTTAACGAATTCTTGATCCATTGCCGCATTCAGACTCTCTGATCCCTCAGCCGTATGGACTTTCAATCTGAAATAGGGACACATTGGCCAGCGGGTGAGGGACCAACTCTTTTCAAGTGGATATTGTCAAAGCATTCACCAGCAAGTAATTCCACATTTCGTGTCCCCCTATCCCTTAACGTAGGATAACTTCTCACAGATCGTGCCATCCTTTACCTGGAACAGATCGACACCACGAACGAATTCATGATTGCCCTCAGCATCTTCCCAATCGTACTTCCAACGCATAACGCAGCGTGCCCCGGAACCAAAGAGGTTTTCGATCTCGATGTGAGCCTGGGGTGATTTATGAAAGAAGTCTTCCCAATACTGCTTGATTGCCTGCTTCCCTTGATATACCTTGCCTTCCGGTGCTGGATGCGTGCTTTCGAAGATACAATCCTCACTCATCAGCTGCATCATACCTGGGACATCATGCCGGTTGAAGGCCTGGTTGAATTCAAGGACTATGCGCATTGCCGATTCCAAACGTGACATCCGGATTGGACTCATAGCGAAAACTTCCCCATCATGAGAAAGCCAATCGGTACCTTAGCCGCCTCGACCTGAGTGGGTCCACAACACCGCCAGAACAATATTCAGCGAATCGGTCGGGGGCCGCTCAAGCGGATTTTTTTTAATAGCAACCTCATCACTCGCTGGCCGACAGTCCTGAGACAGGTAGGTCTGTCATGGATTCCTCGGGGTCGAAGGGACCTTCCTTTGAAAAATCAGGCAGGTAGTGCTTCTGACTTTCCATTTCCTGAATGAAAGCATTCTCAAGGCCAAGATCAAATGCATAATCCATGACCTGATCATATTCTTCTTCTGTCAAAGTCCGGTTTATGCCAGGATAGTCACCTGCCTTATATAGAGGGGAATATTGTGACATGATACTTACATAGGTATCCAGAGATAGCTCTGCCAATAACCGAAGACATTTTCGGCTGTTTTCCAGGTAACCGGGCAATACCAGATGCCGGACCAACAGCCCCCGTAACGCAATGCCATCCTCATCCATTTTCAGATGGCCTACCTGGTCCAGCATCTCTCTGAGAACCCCAGGAATGACGTCAGCATAATCGTCTACCCCTGAAAGCTGCTTTCCAAGCCCATTTTCCAGGTATTTGATGTCCGGCAAGTAGATATCCACCAGACCCCGGATCAGCCGCAGCGCATCTACTGCATCATAGCCATTTGTGTTGTACACCACCGGAAGCACAAACCCTTTCCCCTTCGCCACATCAATGGCGTCTGCCATCTGAAACACCATATGAGAAGGCGAAACAAAGTTGACGTTATGGGCGCCCGTGTCCTGTAAACGCAGCATTTCAGATGCAAGCTCAGCCGTAGTCAGAGTTTGGGTGTGGAATCGTTTAAACTCCTGGCTGATCTGGTAGTTCTGGCAAAACACACAGCGAAGATTGCATCCGGGAAAAAAGATCGTCCCTGAGCCTCTTGTCCCTGAGATCGGGGGTTCTTCCCCGTAATGTAGGCCGGCATGAGAAATGCGAATATCAGCATTGATCTTGCAGAACCCGACCTGCCCTGCAAGCCGGTCCACCCTGCACATGCGTGGGCAGCATTCACACTTTGTCAGTTGAGCTGTCAGTGGTCCATTCATATATATGCATCACCTGTTGTGCATTTCAACCTGGACCGCCAATCCAAAATTAGGGGTGGAACAGATCGGCCATTCCCTAAAATCGCGGCCGCCGACCAGCCTCGATATCGCAAAGTGATCCAACCGGACATCACTGGTGCCGCGAATTCATGCGTTCTATGTAGCTGTCACACCTCGCAGATCCCAGATTCTTCGCGGGCACGTCCTTTCCTATTGTACATACAGCACAGTGAGAAGTTATTCATCCTTTCCAGACGCACTACCCTCAAATCGATCATCCGATACTTTAGTGCGGATTTCATCTTCGCCAGCAGCCAACCACCCTACCCTTACATTTGGCTCCTGATCAAATCCGGGAATATAAGGTTTGATATCGAGCAGAGGGGTTCCATCAAGAATGTCAACATTCGCTATGTACAGCCTCTCATTCTCTATTCGTTTCAACTCTACAATGGATAAGCCGATTGGATTTGGCCGAGTTGGCGCTCGAGTCGCAAAAACACCATGAGGTTGTTTGTCCAGAAATGGGATAACAACGAGTTCGGCATCCATTACTTTATGAAAATGATAAAGCAGGTAAATATGCGAGAAGCCATCAAGGTCTTGAAGCCCTGCGCGATAGGGCGCAAATATCTCTACCCAACCTTCAATTCCCTGAGCACTTGATGGCTGAATAGGCATTCCCTTAATGTCCGTGAAAGGGCTGTGAATTACCCCGATAGATTTAAATTGAACAACGCTCATAATATTGGCCCCTGGATATTGAACAACATATGGATCTACCTACGCGCAGCGCCAAGGTGGGAACGGATCTTCCTGGCAGCGAGCCGGCAGGCCTTCCTTAGGTGCTGCCTGGTCCTGCACCCTTTGTAGGGATCGCATTTTTACCAACTCGATCGTTGAACCGGCTCGGCAATTCCGATGTAATCGCGGGATATCAAGCTGTCAGTCAGCCGAAATAATAGACTATCACAGGCTCACCAAATACCTGGAAAGAGACGGTACCTGACACGGTTCGCATATTCTCGATAGCCATCCAATTCCTCTAGCAGCATGCGGTCCTCAAAACAAGCCCTGATGACAAATAGCAAACAGATCAATGCTGAAGGGATCAAACCCCACAGGGATCCAAGCTGAAGTGGAATACAGATGACAAGGAGCTGGATGGCTATATACATCGGATGGCGGACAAAAGAATAGGGTCCCGTCATAATGACCCTTTGCCCTCGATCGACCTGGATTCGTGCCCATCTTGAGGCGAATGCATTCTCGGCAATCGTTCGCCAAATCATCCAACCCGAAAATGCCATGCCCAGAAGCCCTGCTGCTTGTAAGATTGTGGGCACTACAGTCCAGTGATAGCGTTGAGCATCCAATCCTGAAACGATCAGGAGGGCAACGAGGAAGATCACGTAGAAAGCATTGATAATCTTATCCCACGACTTTACATTCGGACCGATTTTTCCTCGTTCCATTAATAAATCGGGGGCTTTCCTTATCCCCCAAATCATCACAGCAGCAAGATATATTAGGTAAAGCAAAACCAGGATCCAAGCCGAGACCCAATCCAAACCACCTGCAGAGACAAACAAGATCCCGGCCAGGACGCAGACAATGATTAGAATTTTGGAAATTCCTCGAATTATCTGCTTCCCCCCGCCAGCTGGGTTGGATCCGCTCGAAGGTTGAGCATGATCATTCATGTGAACTTCTCGCCAGCATCTTCTTATGCGCTAGCATGGCCCCCTCTGGCTTCACGCAGCACCCAGCGCGTCCGGTGGATCGCGCAGCATACAGCGTGGGCGTTTCACGTAGGTCACGAATTCTAGCCCCGCACTCCTCGGCCCATTGATAGAAAATCGCGCTGTAACGTCGCCAATGTCCTCGCACAGATCTTTCACCGTTCACCGCACGTCCCGCCTCGACGGGATCCATCTTGATCGTTCATCCAGCTGGACTGGACGGGGTCCGATTGTCCTATGCGGCTCCTTACGAAGCACCGCAGACATATAGTTTGACTCAGCTCTATGAATGCGCAATATTCTCCAACCTACGAGCGATCAAGAAGAGAATTACTGGGGGCACAACCAAAGCCCAGACGATCAAGAAATTCACCATCCAGCGCCCTTTCAAGATCACCCAAGCAAGCTCACGCAAGCACATCGTCCCGACCGTAATGATAGCCCCCACCGCCTCCCATCGCCAGGCAATTAGCACTCCTATAATGGCTATCCCCCAAAGACTCAAGAGGAACCAGTCCGCAAATGGCACGGGCTCTGTGATGGAGGGATCCGGAGTGATCATTCTAAGGACAGCAAATGTAAAGAGCAGGAGACTCCAGATACGAGCAATCCAACGGATCATCCTCGAAGAGATCAGGGTTAATCGAGTTGCACTCATTTGCTCCATCCCATCATCAAGTGTAACTAGCTATCACGTTACTGAGCATGCTGTTATGCAAAGAACTCCGAGCTTCATGTACTAGCCAGTGGGCAGGTTGCGTCCAGAGGATCGTGCGCGGAGCACACTCTTGGTTGCCAGGCGCCTCTCCCTCGACCCTGCCTAGTGACAAGGCAGCGAGACGTTAGCACGTATTCGGGATCCTATGGATTTCGAGTAACACTCTCAACTGTAACGCTCGGAAGATATTCCCCTTGCTTATTAAATGTGTAAGTGTCAACGCGTCTTGGAAACCCAAGCTCCTCATCATATTCAACATTGCAAACCGGAAAGGGCATGCTAAATGCTCGGTTTCGAATGCATTCATTCCATATGCGAGTGAAAAGACCCTCGACTGTTAACTGCCTGAAGCTTTCGTGAGAGCAATTTCCATTCTTAGAATTCTTCGCCTCAACGATCTCCCCGCCTCTAACCAAGATGGTATTCCATCCCCCAGTACAGTCATTCATGGAATTGCTTTCCACAACCATCTCATATTCGCTGGGTTCTAGGCGTACCCACTTCTCCTGATTGCTTAGCAGCTTGGATCGAAAGCGAGATGTACGCAGCAAGAATGGCAATATTAAAATTGCCAAACCTATAACGGCTAATAATAACCAATGTGGGAGGTATCGGAATTGGAATCGCATTATCAGGCATGCACCCTATATACGCTTGCAGCAGTATTCCAGAAGATTAACAAGGCGTGCAATCAACCTTAAGCGGAACGACCCCGCTTAGATCTTACAATGAAAAAGACCGGTGCCGAAGAACCAGGCTGGATTCCAAATCGCGCCTCGCAGCGCCTCATGCGGCTGCTCCCGGTCATACTCCTTCTGGAACCGATCGAACTTCTGCTGTGCCGAGCGCAGACTCGTCGCTTGCGGGATGGTCGCATCCCCGCCTTTGGTGAACCAGGGTATTCATCTTGCTCCCTCTCCGCCGTTGCGATAGACTCCATGCATCCCCTCAGGAGTTATATATGTCCACCACCGATTCGAAGCGTCGTTTACCCAGTGTCCTGCTTGTTGGCTGCGCGATTACGGCCGTTTGCCTGATTGTCATTGTCGCCACCATCGCTGCCTTCTTTATCGTTCGTGGTCGCGGGGGAAAAGCCGCAGAGCCTACGATCGAGTACATCCTGGATACTTCACCCCGGATGGAGTCTCTCTCCAACGGAGACACACGCATCAGAGTAGCGCGCGGCATTATGGCCGAGATCGTGCGGACTGCTGACCCACGGCTAACGGCTGGGCTGAGGGTGTTCGGAACGGGAGCGCAACCGCAAGGCTGCCAGGACACCGACCTGGTCGTGCCCTTTGCCACCGCCAACCAGGGGAAGATCGAAGGGCAACTGGGCGGCCTCGAGTCGGACCCCAATTCGGACTCCCCTGTGGCGCAGGCGATGATTGCCGCGATTAAAGATATGGCCTCAACAGAAGGACCACATTCGATGGTCGTAGTAACGGGGGGTGCGGATAGCTGCAATCCAGAAGCCGCCGAGCTCATCCGCCAGGAAGCGGAGAAAGCCAAAATCGAGTTACGCGTCTTCGTCGTCGGCTTCGAGGTTCCTCAGGATGAACTTGAAGCCGTCAAAGCTCTGGTCGAGTTAATCCCAGGTGCCACCTATGTGGACGCCCCGGAGGCAGCTTCATTAAGGGACGTTCTCTTCCGGATCCAGGTGGAAGTTGATCAGATGGTGACCGAGGCCGTCGAGGCCGAGCCCAGCGAGAGGACCGCGGCGACTGCATGCGATCACCCCTATATGCCCCTGCGGACCGGTGCGACTTGGAGCTATGCTGGCAATGAGGGCTCGCAAACATGGAGCATCACCAGCGCTAACGGCTCGGCAAATACGGCGACGGCAACGATGGACATTGCCGCACCGAGCGTCGATATGACCTCTCACTGGACCTGCGACCCCAGCGGAATCAACTCCTACGACTTCGGCAATCTCAGCGTCCTCGATTTCGGCGATGTCGCCAAGATGGATGTCATCGACAGTTCCGGCACCTGGCTTCCGTCCGCCGAGAACCTGACTCCTGGTTACTCTTGGAACAACGATTATACGACCGTCATCAGTGTCTCAGCCGGAGGGATCTCTTTAGACATCACAACGACGAGCTCTGAGACCTGGACTGTTTCCGGAGTGGAAATGGTTGTCGTCCCGGCCGGGACCTTTGATGCCCTGCGCATCGACGGGACGACGACGACGACGATAAGCGGGATGATGGTCAGTACGCCTGCTTTTTCGGCAAGCCAAAGCTATTGGTTTGCCGAAGGTGTTGGAATCGTTCGCTACACTACCCAAACCGAGGGTTACTCAGACAACAGTGAGTTGACGGCCTACTCGGTCCCGTAATTATCCTGGTTGCGCGAGTGGAAATGACCGGATCCACGGCTGGCAGATAGCGGCCTGTGGTATTCGCTGGTTATCTTTCTAAGGGAGGTCGACCTGGAGTTCGTCGAAGGCCACGGTCAATTCACCGAGTTCGAATAACCCCGCCATTAGTGCCAGAGTACCGGAGGCAGGGGCTGGATCATCAGCCGCGGCGACCTGCGTTCCGTCAATTGCAAAACTGATGTGAGTCCCCTGGCAAATGAGCCGCAGCGTGCGCCAATCCAACCCAACTGTCGCAGAACCCCCCACCGACGTCCAATCCTGCCAACGTTCCTGGGTACCGCTGACCATTCTCCACAGCGAGACCATGCCGTCGCCACGCAACGCCGCCGCTACGTAGTTATCCTTATCCTGCCAGCGGCAAATGACGCCCATCTCGCTGAGCAGCGGACCGGCCAGTTGGCGAACCTGGACCGTGATGGCAAGGTCTTGCTGCTCCAACCCGCGGTAGGGCGAATACCACTCGATGCCAGGTTGGACCTTAATTTGAAGCTGGCCATCTATATACCCGACCTGGCCGTCACTGTCCTGGCTGGTGGCAAAGCCACTGGAGGGATCGGAGAACCCATCAGCGAACGGGATCGCCCGCGCGGCTGGGACCGTGGTTACGACGCTCGCCGCCGTGGGTTCCAACTTGCTGGACGTTGCGGCCGCCGTCGGGGAGGAAACCCGCCCGGCTATACCGCCTCCTACAATCCCAAGGCCAACCAGGCAGAGCGCGGTGGCGGCGAGTCCGACGCCCACCATCCAGGTGCGGGAGAATCTCCTCGCCGGCCTATCATCAACTGTTGGTACGGCAATTGTCTCAAGATCAGCGACATCGGTTGTTCCAGCACCACACTGGATGTTCAGTGCGAAATCGCCTGCCGACTTGGGACGATCCTGTGGCAACTTGGCCATCCCAGCAACTATGGCCGCATCGACTGCGGCCGGCAGTGTGGGCAGCAGCATTCGGGGGGAAGGGATCGGGTCGTTCATATGACGGACCATCATCCCGAGTGCTGTATCGGCCTCGTAAGGTTTCTTCCCCGTAAGCATTTCAAAGGTTGTGGCGGCCAACGAGTAAATATCCGAGCGTGCGACCGGGGCTTCGCCGCGTGCCTGTTCGGGGGAAGCATATGCCGCGCTGCCGCTACGCGGCGCGGCCTGCAGATCCACCATGGTTGCGGCGATACCGAAGTCACCCAGGTAGATATTGTCGATTTCATCAAGGAGAAGGTTGCTCGGCTTTACGTCGCGATGGATGATGCCACGTCGATGAGCCGTGTCGAGTGCGTCGGCGACGTCGGTGATCCAGCGGAGAGCGGTATTGATCTCGATCGGACCTGACTTCAGCCTATCAGCCACCGTGCCGCCGCTCAGGAAGCGCACCACCAGGTATGGAACACCATTGTGCTCGCCGAAGTCGTAGAGCGGGACGATATGGGGGTGCTCCAACTGTCCGAGAGTCGCCGCTTCGTGGCGAAAGCCCCTCAAGCGGCTTTCATCGACGCTGCCCATGGTCAGGAGTTTGATGGCGACAGGTCTGTGGGTGGTGAGCTGCTCGGCACGGTACACCCGACCCATGCCGCCCTTCCCAATCAAACCCTGGACAATATATCCGGGGATGTCAAAGGGGAGAGTCTCGGTCATACGTTGGCCCTGGGAAACTCCCAGGTAAACCCTAACCGGTCTGCCTCAGCGGGCTTTTTCCCCGATGTGATCGTGACCGGTGTTACGCGATCGACGACACCGCGCCGTAGAGCAGGGATCTGGCTGAATTGCAGTCGGTTGAATTCTCTTCGGCTTGAGTGCTTCACTTGATTTGAATCCGGCTGACGCTGTCGTCGGCTTGGTTGGCGGTCCACAAATCACGACATCCGACGCCGCAAGTGGTTGACTGCAAGGATACAGGATACCCAGTGACGGCAATAGTTCCAATCACTTCGGCATTGATTGGGTCGATGCGGAAGACCTTCCCTGCTTCGGGGGATACCGCCCATAGCTCTTCGCGATCGTATAGCAAAGCCACAGGGGGTGAGCCGAGATCCACACGCCGGACAACACTGCCCGGATTCACCGGATCGATCTGGATCACCTGCCCCAATTCGCCCAGGCCAACCCAAAGGGAGTTGTTCCCGAACGCGATTGCCAGGGGGCTGTCTTCCAGTTGAAAGTTCTCCAGGGCCTGAGTATTGCCGGGATCAATGCGGACAAGCGATTTGGCTTCCTTGCTGATAGCCCACAGCCACCTACCATCAAATGCCAATCCCAGTGTTCCTTCGCCGACCTGGATGTCATCCAGGACGTGGCCATCCGAGGATACCTGCGTCACCGTGCCGGCAATAGCGCTGGCGCTCCATAGGTACGAATTAGCCCAAATCAGTGCGGTCGGTACATGTGGTAGCTGGTAGCGTAACAGCACTTCCCCTGATGCCGGATCGACCACCGAGAGGCTCCTCTGGAGGGAGCTGGCGACCCACAAAGTGTCCCCATCAAAAGCCAGGGCGACGGGCAGGTCATCCACCTGGAATGTCCCGAGGGTCTGCCCGCATTGATCTGGGGACGAATCGCATGCAGACACCGCAAGCTTCGTCAAGGAGTTGTCGAAGAAGTTGGCCACCCATAGTGCCTCGCCATCGAACAGGAGGGCGCGCGGTTCATCGCCCACGGCAAACGTGGAGAGTTTATCTTCACGGAGGCTGGCACCGCCGAAGTAAAGAGCCCCAGCCACGATAGCACCTACCGTCAGGACGACCGCAACCGCGATTCCGATGAGGATGGGAAGCCTGCGGGTTCGGGCAATCGGGCGTGGAACTGCATCGCCTGGGCCGGTTTGGATGGTGGGCGAGACGAACGTTCCCCTGGGAGAACTCGTTGAAGCAGGTGTGCTGCTTACCGCCAGCGAATCCTGCTGTGTATATGGGGAGCCTGGGCTCGCTGAAAGTGCCGTCTTCAGGGATGTCATCAGCTCCGTAGCTCGCTCAGGTCGCGAACGGGGATCCTTCGCCAGACCTGTCCCGAGAACGGCTTCAACCGCCGGCGGAAGATCAGGGGCATAGCGCCTGATCGGGACTGGTTCCTCGCTGATGTGCTTGGTGATGAATTCCCAGGCCGTTTTGGCCTCGAACGGTAACCGACCCGACAGGACCCGGTAAATCAGGACGGCGAACGAGTAGATGTCGCTTCGCCGGTCGAGTTTTTGGCCGCGTGCCTGCTCGGGAGACATATATGCCGGGGAACCAAGCGTGCTCCCGGTGGCCGTGAGATCCTGTGTGCCGCTCATCGTCTTGGCCAGTCCGAAGTCGGCCAGATAGGCGTTGGCCGCCTCGTCGAGCAGGATGTTGGCGGGCTTGAGGTCGCGGTGGATGATGCCGTGATCGTGGGCGAAATCGAGCGCCAGGGCAACCTGGTCAAGCAAGCGTAACGCTTCGACCCGGCCGAACGCAGCGGCTTGCAAGCGTTCCTGGAGTGAGCCACCGCTCATGAAGCGCATCACGATATAGGGATTGCTGTTCACTTCGCCGAAATCGTAGACAGGCAGGATATGAGGATGTTCCAGGCGCGTGATCATGTCGAGTTCACGGCGGAAGCGATCGAGGGCCTCTGGTTGATCAGCGAGAGAGGATCCCAGGACCTTGATAACAACGGAGCGCGGGATGGAAGGCTGGTCAGCCTTGTAAACGGCTCCCATTCCACCTTCACCGATCTTCTGAACGATTTGATATTGGCCGAGCGTTTGGCCTGGGTTGAGGTCCATACTGAATGCACCTATTGAGATGGGCAAGTATACCCCTGCTCCGGCGCAGATCGATAGACGACGAGAAGGGGCGGCTGCTACCCGTAAATTACGCCACGCCGTCCGCCGCTCACCCGGCGCAGTCGCGCACCTATATATTTTTTTAGCTGCGTCCCCAGCAAGCCCCGAGCGATGCCGAGGGAACCCCTTCCAGCTAGATGCTAGGCTGCAATTAACTTTCCCACTCCGGTAGTGTGTACTCGACTACTTCTTCCTGAAGTCGATCAAGGTACGCAAGAAAGAAGCTAAATCGACGATGCGCCATCTGCCTTCCAGTTTTAGTCCAGAATTAATCCTTGAAGAACTCTGCACGCTGGAATGTAGGACCCTCAAATAATTCTCTGCGAGCTTTAAAATTAAGCTTTCGTTGCTCGCCAAGATACATCAATCCCCTGGTAATCGCACTCGCTCCTAATTTGTCAAGAATGTCTGCCTCAACAAGTACTTTTCCTTCCCAGGAGAGCTACTCACCCTGTTCAGCAAGTGATAGATCACCAAAGTCAGTCCCGTGCTCTGCGATTGCCAGACTCACTCGATTCACAAGGACTGGATCGAATCCCTTCTCTGTAAGAAATTCAGTTGCCATGTCTGAGCTAACTTGACCGTGGATGGAATGATCACATGTAAACATGGATACATCATGCAGAAGAGCGGCCACCTTCACTACGGCTGCATCTTCATCCGATGCCCCCTCCCCTTCAAGGATCTTCTGTGCATTTTGAAAGACATTCAGTGTATGGTGCCAGCGATGGGCTGCGGCTCGAGGAAAAGACCTAAGCTACTCCTGCTGGCTAGCTACTGCGCTCTCAGAAAGGAAATCCCGAACATGTTCAGCAATTATGAGAAGATCATTGTTGTCAATCATGCAGACCCTCTTTTAATGGATGACAACTTAACAGCGTCGTGCATCGTAAAGCACACAGCGCAGCAGCATTGGGGCATTCACTCTGGCCAGGAAATCCCGGCCTGCCTCGCCGCCCCATCGATAGCATATCGCACCGTATCGCTCATCCCGAAGTTGTTACAGGACCATCCGCTATTCGGCCAGCGCCGATCGTTCATCTAGCTTGACTGGACTGGGTCTTGCATGTTCTTAGCAGGATCCCCGGTCGCCTCCCGTTCACCTGATGATTCTACAGGGCAGTGAGACTTTTGGAAGCATCAGGCCCTGTCGCGACAACAACCCAAGTGGGAGACCTCGGCATCGACAGTCGAGAAGAACACCGGCGTTGTAGCGGATCATCAGCCTGTCCAGACTCCTGCGTCAGGTTCATCGTTGACCAGCACGATTCGATACCGAGCCTTGTTCTGCCTGACCCTCTGAATCGCGTCGTTTACCCGCGACATGGGCATCAGTTCAATCTCGGGCTCGATGCCATGGTCCTGCGCGAACATCAGCATCTCGCGCATTGTCGCTCGATTGCCAAGGAATGAGCCAGTGATCGAAAGCTCGTGCGCCACGAGATCAGTTGAATTGAGCGACACATCCGGGAATCCGAGCAAGACCAGCCTACCTTTCTTCTTCAAGGTCATGAGCAGAGCCTCCCAGCTAACCACGCCACTTGCCGTGCACATCAGCAGGTCGAAACGGAAATCGAGCTCTCCCAAGCTGGCTTGGTCGTTCATGTCAATAAAATCATCTGCACCATAGGCAAGCGCTTGCTCTTTCTTGCCTGGGGAGGACGAAATCGCCGTGACCTCGCACCCAAGGGCATGCGCGAATTGGATAGCCAGGTGGCCCAGGCCTCCTACACCGACAACGGCGATTCTCTGTGTGGATCCAGTCCCGTACATCCGAAGTGGAGAATAGACAGTGACACCTGCACACATGAGCACAGCTGCGACCTGGGAGGGCATGGCCGAAGGCACAGGATACGCGAATCGGCCATCTACAACGACAGAAGACGAGAAACCACCATAGGGGACCCACGTTCCCGATGGAACGATGTCCACACAGAGCTGCTCCTCTCCCTGCAAACACCACTCGCACTGTCGGCAAGACCGGCCCTGCCACCCTATGCCGACCCGGTCGCCGATCTTCAGCTCCGAGACCGCGGGGCCAACAGATGAGACGTACCCAACGATCTCGTGACCGGGCACGAAGGGGAAGTCGACTATCCCGTAGTAGTTGTCTATAGCGTGGATGTCAGTGTGGCACACACCGCAGTGGGTGATAGAAACGCGGACATCCTTCTCCCCGAGTTCCGGTGATCGGTATTCGAATGGCTCGAGCGGTTGTCCTACCGCATTCGCGGCGTATCCAGATACCCTCAACTCAGCCATTGGATATACCTCCTCAATTTCACGGTGCCCTTCCACAACAGGATCCAAAGACCTGGACTCATAGTCTCGAGCTTCGCGGAGTGTCTAAAGGTACGCGAAGCACACAGCTAGGAGGTGCCGGGGCAATCACAAGGGCTGCGAATGCCAAACCCGCACCAAGGATCCCAAGCGCGACAGAGAGATCACCCGTTCGCTGAACCCAGAGGCCAAAGATCAGAAGTATTGCAACGAAGTAAAGGGTAAAACCTGCGATCTTTCTTACGCTATAGATATACGGGCTATCGTCGAGGAAACGAGATAGCACCAACCATTGAAATATCCATCGGAGGACAGAACTGCCAATCAGAATAAGGACAGTTGCGATTAACCGACGGTATACATCATTGCTCCAGATATCGACTAAAAATTGATTCATGTTGTATTTATCCGAGGTTCTATTTTTCAATTGAATGTAATTTGTGCTAGAAATTATAGGCCTATTTGCCAATAGATCCCGATAATCCCAGCTGTTCCATGCAATTGGGTGTATGACTGGCTAAGAGCCACGAGCTTCTCGGAGCTCACAGCGTGTCGCGAAGCATCCAGAGGAGTGGCGCCGGGACATTTCCTATTGGCCATTAATACACGCCGCCACTACCCACTTCATCGCTAACAAATCGTACCGAATATTTAGTCCTGCACGTTCTTAGCAGGATCCCTCGTGAAGCACACAGGAGGTGTGGTCGCCTCTCGAAGATCCCGCGTTCTACACGGGGCAGCGAGA
>DAOUEJ010000011.1:0-26023 GCA_034430615.1 Anaerolineales bacterium
GGATTGTCCTGGGATCGAAGTGTGCATCCGAACTTTCTTCTTGCCCGCTGCAGGACCTGAGCCGGGCTTCTTCGAGCAGGCGCGTCTTGCCAATTCCGGCCTCGCCGAGCAGGATAACGATCTGGCCTTGCCCCTGGCAAAGAGCCTGCAGAGCAGCTTCCAGTTGACCCAGCTCTGCCTCACGGCCCACAAAAGGTGAGCGCACTCCGCCCAGCCCGCGGGCAAGACCGGGCTTGGCCAATACCCCCAACACGGAGGCAGCCTGTACCGGTTCGATTTTCCCCTTAGCCTTAGTCGGTCTGAATTCATCGAACTCAAAGACGTGCTGGATGCGGTAGGCGCAGGCTTCGGAGACCAGCACCATACCTGGCTGGGCTGCGGCTTCCAGCCGGGCAGCGATGTTGACCGCATCCCCGAGGGCAAGGTATTCCGTGTGCTCATCCGATCCGACGGGTCCGATAACAACTTCGCCTGTATGGATCCCCACACGCATGTGAAAGTCATCGACAAACCCGGCCAGCTTTCCCCCGTACTCCTCGATGCTCGCCTGGATCTCCAACCCTGCTCGAACAGCTCGTTCCGGGTCGTCTTCATGGGTGAGGGGGGCACCGAAGAAGGCCATCACGCCATCGCCGAGCAGCTGTGCGATCGTCCCCTCGTAGCGGTGGATCGCTTCGCTCACGCGGTGATGTGCTCCTTGCACGATTTCCTTCCACTCTTCGGGATCGAGTTTTTCGGCGATCGAGGTGGAACCGACGATGTCGGCAAAGAGGATCGTGACCGGCTTGCGTTGGCCCTCAATTTCTGTTTTAGCTTTTTGAAGCTTATCTTGAAGGGATTTCGGGGCAGTTTTCTGCAAAGTCTGAAGACGATCGGCCTGTGCCGCGGTGAATGCAACATCCAGGACGGTCCCACAATGCTTGCAGAAGCGGGCATCAGCGGTGTTCTGTGTGCTGCAGGCTGGGCAGGATTGGAGGAGAGGATGACTGCACTGCACGCAGAAGACCGCGTCGCGGTCGTTCACCTTACCGCACTGCTGGCAAACCATTTTTTAATTCCTTACGTGAATGATCGTTGTTCGGACAAGGCTATTATTGCATAACTCAGCTGAGTCCGGACGAAAATTCCGATTAGAGATGCTTTTGGTTGATGGCTCTCTATAGGCAGCACCTCCAGTAAGTGCTCCGTCGACTTAGCAGGTTCATTCATGGGTTGGGGATGTCTTCATTGCTGCAGGAAACCCAGAGAGGGCAGTGGAACTTGCTTCCCTGGCTCAGAGTTATACTCACCCAACATCCGGGCTATTTTCTGAGCTTTATACCCGCGCAAGGCGAAGAACATACTTGACGATCTGGAAGCTAAGCTACCTGTCGAGATCTTCAACGCGGCACAGGAAAGGGGTAAAACGCTGGATCTCTGGAAAACGGTGGACGAGGTCCTTGCCGAGCTATAGGGCAACTCGCTGTTCCAGTACCCCCAAGATGGCTAGGAGAATTGTGCGGGATTGATGCACACACGAGAAATTATGGCTCCGTTTACCTAGGTCCTTTAGAGTAATGTCCCCTCACCCATGCCCTGAATACACGCTTTGCAGCAATGGCCACACCTGCATAGACATAACCATCTGTGGACTCAATCTCTATCTAGCGCAGTGGGTGCGAGGCGGGTAGCAGGCTCACTCAGCTCGCCTGCTCGAAGGTCTTCCTACCTTCTAAGAGCAATGCATCGACCTCGTTTGTAGCCTCGACGATCGATAACCCTGCTGCGGCTGCCCACTCTGCACAGACTGCGTGGTGAGCGTTGCGCAGCATGAAGCTGAAGCTGTCATTCAAGCCTTTCTGCCAACTGCAGGCAGTCAGATCCCGTACCAATTCGCACCTGGCCTTAAAGGAACCATCCTTCAGGCGCAGCGCCAACTCGTTCTGCCGCTGGCGGTGGTCCGCAGCCAAGGGCATCGGGGTGCTGGCCAGCAAATCTCGATACGCAGCGAGGTCCTTATTGGCGATGAGCTGACGCAGCCCGCTGGAATAATCCTCGACCTGCACCCAGACGGTGCCGGTGGGTATCTCGAGTTGGTAATACTGGCGTTCGGGTCCTGCACCAAAGGTTCGGGCCTCAAGCTTGACGATACGCACGATCCCGTGCCGGGGGTGAACGGCCTGTTCATCGGCCTTGAATGCCATACTATCCATCGCTTCTCCAGGTTTCAAGCGATCCATTGCGCCGGCGAAAAAACCGCCAGTCCTATATGAGGATCTGGCGGCAAGAGCGGCGCGCTAAACCGGCTATACGATTATTGGAATTATACCATTATCGTGTGCAAAAAAATTCGTCCTATTGCGGTGGAATTTTTTCTTCTATATAATCTTGGGATAGACGTCTTGATCAAGTCGGGACATTTCTCACAAAGAAAGGAGTTGGAATGAACATTAAGATCCGATGGGACTATGACCAATTGACACAGATGACCCAAATGTTTACCGCGCAAGGCAGCGCAATCGCCGGGGTAAACCGCAAGATCAAGGCCGCCCAGTCGACCCTGGAAGGAGGGGACTGGATCGGGAAAGGCGCCAAGGCTTTCTACCAGGAAATGAACAGCGAGGTAAACCCCTCGCTGAAGCGGCTGGAGAAGGCGATGGAGGAAGCTGCCCAGATCACCAAGCAGATCCATCAAACCGTGCATACGGCTGAAGATGATTCCAGCAAGATCCTCATTACGATTAGTACCTCATCTTCCCCAACCGGTCCAGGATCCGGGGATGAAATGCCCAGTGGTTCCACCGGGAAAATTTCCGGCATGTAGTAATTGAGCGTTCGTTATTTTTAGGAGGTTATCCATGCCTGATGTGAAAATGAACTATGGCTCGATGGAGAAAATGGCCAAGGAATTCGAAGCAGCTAACAAGCAGATCCAAGAGTCCATGCAGGCGATGAAGAAGATCAGCAAGATGGCCGAGGATGGCGCACTTAACGGTCTCGGCGGAGACGCGTATAAAGAGGCAATCCTTCAGAAGCTAATTCCGCGCATGACGAAGCTGGCAGAGAAGATGGCCGAGCTTTCCAAGGATATTAGCGGCGCTGTATCTGCGACTCGCGACGGCGTCACAACCGCCCAAAGCCGATTTAAATAAAACAAAGGAGCCATTTCCATGGCAGGTGGATCGTTTTTTCAGTTTATGCGAAACGATGTTACGAACGTAATGTCGCAAGTCAAGAAACAACAGGGACAAGCCGATGGGGTACTTTCAGCCATTAAAGGTTATGTCCCCAAAGTGCAGGCGGCCTGGATTGGCGGCGACGCCGAAGAATTTGCAGCCGATGTTGCCCGCAAGCTCGTTCCAGCGATGACGGAATTGATCCTGGCGATTGCGGGGATCAATGTGAACCTTACCAAGGCGACCAGCACGGTTGATAGCGCCGACAGCAAGGTCAAAGGAATGGCCAATCAGCTTGGCGACATCTTCGGCAAGATCTAAGCGCGGTGAGCGGCGCGCTAGGGAGGTATGACTAATGGCTGGTGAAGTTGTTCAAATGGATTACACGGTCATCACGGCCGTATCGAAAGGTTTCAAGGCAAACGCCGCTACCCTGAAGGCGATGGGGAAGGCGCTCGAGGTTGCGATCCAGATCCTGCAGGCCATGGCTTTCGTGAGTATGGGCACAACGAAGGCTTTAGCACAGTATCTGAGCGTCATCAAGGACAAAGTGCAGAAGCTTGGAAAACTGTGTGAGGAGTTCGCCAACGACCTGGCTCGAGCCGTCGGAGACCACAAGAAGGGCGACATTAAAGGCAAGCAGTATTTCGGCGAGGGTATTAGCTAGCAGTTCCCAGGCAAGTCTTCAAAGCCCAAGATCATCGGGATTGGGGACTCGCCTGGGAACTTCCTTTGAAGTAGCAGGGCTATGGAGTGCCGGCCAAGACCTGGAGAAGCGTAACGACCGTAAAGATTCCAAGAATAAGCAGAACCAGTGCTGTTACGCCAATGAGAACATAGAGACGGCGAGGGATCTTTCTCGGCTCCGCAGGTGGAGCCGAGTAGACCTTCTTCAGCGCCTTGGAAAACTCATCCACATTGTTATAGCGGCCAGTAGGGGCTACAGCATACTCCAGGATCTGTGCGACCCCCGATTGCTGGAGTTCCGGTCTTCCGACGGAGAGAGGCTTCCGGATCAACAGGATATCATCGCGGAGTTGGTTGTCTCTGCGTAGCTTGTTCTCAAAACCCGGCCGGCCGGCGAGCATCTCAAAGAAGATCAACCCAAGCGAATAAACATCGGCGGCGGGTGTGTGAGTATCAGGGTGAGCGTGGGAAAGCAGCTCGGGGGCGGTATACGCCGGTTCGCATAGCTGCAGCCAGTTGCTATAGCCGTTGCTGTCGCCAGAATCAAGGGTGAAACCTAGATCCAGCAACAAAGGCCGCAAATTACCCTCCTTGTCGGTGTCGACCAGGATGATGTCGGGGGTCAATGAAAGGTGGCATTGATTGCGAGAAGCGAGCGGGCGCAAGGCTTCCGCCAAGGCGATCACCATCCAGGCCGCCTGCGTATGCCAGATTTGAGGCGTCTCCAGCAGCAGATCGCTCAGGATTTTTCCCTGAGCGTATTCGAATACGCTGAATACCCTCGGTTCGCCGCGAAAAGTGATCTCGCCATAAGGCAGCTTCGAGCGTGAAGGAAAAGGTGGCAAGGGCAGCGGATAGCGCGGCCGCGACCTCGGGAGGAACGATCGGACGAGCGCTCCCATGCCCGGCCGGGTGGGCGAAAACGACTGGAAGGCCAATGTCTCACGCCGCAAACGCTCTGCGTGATCGTCCCCTGGATGGGCGACCTTCAGCAGAACCTGGTCCTTCTCGCGCTCGGCCTCATAGATGGCGGCTGTCCTCCATACGCGGACGAGCTTGGTCACTTTCAGGTCACCCAGATAATCACCATAGCGTAGAAGGGGATATCCCTTTTCAGCCGGGCAGTCCGGATCCTGGCACCACAAATTTCCATCATGGGTATCTCGTTCACATCGTTCGCAATATCGGTACATGTGTTATGCCCTCTCCTCAAACCGAGGTTGCTCCCCTGTGGGGAAGCTAATAGCAACGTTCATGTGTGAAAGGTTCGAAACCTGTCGCTCCGGTTGTGGCCCACTGAAAGTGCGAGTTGACCTGTCCCCACGGTTCGAGTGATAATCATGTGTGGAAAAGTGAAGTCATTGTAGATGAACGCCGATGAGATTGTCAAACTTATCGACCGATTGGGTGCTTTGGAGAGAGCTTTCATAAAAATGGGAGAATCCTATTATGGCTGTTGAATACATCGATCGTCCCCCACGCGTTCAACCGGAACTGCCGATCGCGAAGATCGAGCTCCCGCAACCGCCCGACGAGGGGGGCCGCGCTGGTCAGGACCTGGTCAGCATGATCATTCCCCTCCTTTCGATGTTGGGATTCGTCTTCGTTTCTGGGTCGGGAAATGCCCTTTTCATCCTTCCAATGGGCTTGACGATGATCTTGAGCGTGGGTCTCGCGATGGGCGTGTCCCGCCGCGAGAAGAAGGAGTTCGAAGAGAAAAAACGGGCTTATGCGGAGATGCTTGCCGAGAAGCGCCAGGAGATGTCGCGCTCCCATAACGCTCAGCGGATTTTCTACAACCATAATTATCCTGATGTCCATACGCTGTATGAGATTGCTTCCCGAAAAGAGACCAGCCGGTTTGGATCGCGCCTGTGGGAGCGGCGAACGAGTGACAGTGATTTTGGCGTCATCCGCTTGGGGATTGGCGCTCGACCGTCATCGGTCGTTTACACCCTGAGCCAATCGAACAACCCCCTCGATGACAGCCCATTATCGAAAGATGCCACCAAGTTGGCGGAAGATTCCGAGATCTTGAGCGACGCCCCGATCACGATCCCGCTTCGACCCTATGTCAAGCCGCAAGAGGATGGTGCAGAGCAGGATGCAGAGGATGACGAGAACAAGAAACCGGGATCAAAGAACATCACCGCCCGCCACTCACTGGGGATATTTGGAAATAATCCGACCGATACTGCGGATTTCGCCCGGGCGATCCTGGCGCATTTCGCTACGTTTCACTCTGCCATCGATACACGCCTCTATGTTGTCGGCCAACCACGCGCGAAAGAGAGCTGGGGTTGGGCCGAATGGCTGCCGCACTGCAATGTACGCGATGTCGGGATCGACGATTCATACGAAGCCCCCCAGTCGGAGCAGCTAGACCAACTTTGTTTCTCAAACGAGAAACGTGACATTACCGAATTCTGGATGCGTTTGAAGCGTGAGTTGGATCAACGCCAGATTCGCATGGCAGAATCGAGTGAAGACGAATCCAAAGGTGGACAATCGGATATCAGCCTGCCCTTGAATCTGGTCGTCGTGGATCTCCTGGGAGAGCTGCCCGATGATTCTCCGCTTGCCGACGTGGCTTCTGAGAACGTCGTGGCCATGATCAACCAGGAAGGGCCGCGCCTCGGTGCCGCGATTATCTTTCTGGCCAATGATCCCTCTAAGATCCCCAGCGATTGTCAGGGGATGGTCGAGGTTGCCTCTGTCGGGTCAAAGGTCGTCTTCCGATATGCCGAGGTAGGCGTAAATTCAACACGTTATCTTGGAGATGCAGATCTGGCCAGTGCAAGTGATGCTCGTCAACTCCTGGCCGCAAAAATACGCCGACTGGATATCCGGCGTAGCTTTGGATCCGACCTGCCGAGACTGGTTGACGTTCTGCAAATGCAGTCGAAGCTGGAATCCCGCAGGATTACTACGGTGGACAAACTGGCGATCCAGGAAAACTGGCAGGCCAGTCTCCTGCCCGAGAATTCCGAATGGCTCAGCGCACCGATTGGGATGACAAGCATCCGGGATATTCGGAATCTCGTCGTCTCCGCGAAAGAAGGAGGCGACGGTGTTCACGGCATGATCGCAGGCACGACCGGCTCAGGAAAGTCCGAACTGCTCTTGACCTTCATCGCCGATCTGGCCGCCAAATATGATCCACGCATCGTCAATTTCGTCCTGGTAGATTTCAAAGGCGGAGCAGCCTTTGAACCGTTCCGCAAACTACCTCACTGCGTGGATATCCTGACCAACTTGGAGGCGAACGCCGTTGAACGGATGTTTATCGCCATCCAGGCCGTCATGGATGAGCGCAGCCGCATTCTGGCGAAAAGCGGGGCGAAGGACCTGGTTGAATATCGCAAGAAAGTGATCCCGCGCCTCGCTCCGGACGACCCGTTGCCGCACGCTTTCCCGCATCTCTTCATCATTGTCGACGAATTTGCCGAGATGATCGCAGCCAACCCGGATTACAAGGCGCAGTTCGAGAGCGTGACCCGATTGGGCCGCGCCTTTGGCGTGACCCTGATCTTATCCACACAGCGACCTACCGGGGTCGTCACAGATCAAATGCGGGCTAATATGAAATTCCGCATTTGCCTGCGCGTGGAGACACCGGATGATAGCAAGGAGCTCCTGGGCCGTCCCGACGCGGCTTTCCTGCCCAATATGGGCGGCCGAGGCTACATCCAGGTCGGTAACGATATCCTGGTGCCCTTGCAGGTCGCACGTGTAGCGGGCGATTACAGCGACGATCGGACAATCGTCCTGCAGGATGTCATCTGGCTCGACGACCAGGACCTTCCCTCAGAAAACGCGACCGACGATCAACCGCTCTACTCTGCTCTCGAGATCGCCGAAGCGCTCGGCCTCAACCCGGGCGAATTACCCACAACGATGTTGGAATGGATCGTCGGCATCACGGTCCTGCGTGCGCAGCGTGATGGCGTACCCGTCCAGAGGAAGCCCTGGCCGGACCCACTCCCGCAAAATCTCTCCCTGACGGATCCGGTCGACGCTCGATACCTGAATACGGAACGCACCATTTCCGATGATCTCACGATCGTGATCAATGAATCGCTATCTGAATGGTTGGACAACGAAGAGGAAAAACCGATCTGGCCTGGCTTCGATTGGAAGGCATATAACCCACCCAGCGCGTCCATCGGTCTGGTCGACAACCCTTATCGGGCTGAACAGCGCCTGCTGAACCTCAATCTAGAGAACGGTCCAGTGGTCCTCTTCGGTGCCTCAGGACGTGGGAAGACGACCTTTCTCAAGAGCCTGCTGACTGGCCTGGCCTCGACGCGCACTCCCAACGAACTGCATATGTTCGCGCTGGACTTCGGGCGAGGCGGGTTGAAATCTATCAAGGATATCCCCCACATGGGCGCCTCGATCGATGCTTCCGAGGTCACCCGCGTCGATCAGTTGATCCGCATGCTGCGCGGTTTTGTCACCGAACGGCAGGAGGTCCTGGCCAAGTACAGTTCCCTGGCGGATTACAACAGTAAAAATCCTAATAACATCTTCCCCGAAATTGTTGTCGTGATCGACAACTTTGCCGAGTTTGTGGATAGCTTCGAGTATCTCGTCGCGGATCTTATGACGCTCATCCGCGATGGCCGTGCCTTCGGCGTACATTTCGTAATTACCGCCGGCTCGCCCAATGAAATAGGCGGAAAGCTCTTCAACCTGTTGACGCAGCGCTTCACGCTGACCCTGGCCGATGACGCTGGCTACAGCGAGGTAGTTGGCCGGGGGGCGCGTCGATTCGATAACGTCCCCGGGCGTGGATTGCTGGCGCTGGTCGTCGATGACGAACAGCTTCCAGTCGAGTTCCACGTCGGCCTCCCCGGTACGAAAAATGTGGTGGCCGACTCGGATGAAGTCGACGAGTATCAGATCATCGCACAACGAATGGAGCGGGTCTGGTTTGCCATGGGTGGGAAACGGCCTGCAGGCGAACTTCCGCGCACTGTTGATTTTCTGCAGATGTACGCCTTGATGGACGGGGAAGAGCGCAACCGCGTCGGCGATATCACTATCGCCGAAAATTGGAAAAAGAGCATGCTGCCCGAAAACCAGGAATGGTTGCGAGGTCCGCTGGGCTTGATTAGCAGCAAGGAAGTGCGCAGCATGGTGTACTCCGCTAAAGCCGACGGCGACGGGGTGCACGGCATGGTCGCCGGTACGACCGGCTCAGGCAAATCCGAGCTGCTGCTCACCTTGATCGCCGGCATGGCCATCCGCTACGACCCGCGCATCGTCAACTTCGTGCTGGTGGACTTCAAGGGCGGCGCGGCCTTCGAGCCTTTCAAGAAACTCCCGCACTGCGTCGATATCGCCACCAACCTGCAGGGCAATGCCGTCGAGCGGATTTTCATCGCCATGAAAGCTGAGTTGGACCGCCGCGCCAAGCTGCTGGCGGATGCCCGCGTGACCGACCTGGTGGAATACCGCAAAAAGGTTATCCCTAATCTCAAGAAGGGCGACACGCTGCCGGACACCTTCCCACATCTTTTCATCATCGTCGACGAGTTCGCCGAGATGATCATGCAGAACCCGGAGTACAAAGCCCAGTTCGAGAGCATCACCCGCCTGGGCCGGGCCTTCGGAGCCACGTTGATCCTGGCCACGCAACGGCCGGCGGGGATGGTGACGGACCAGATGCGGGCCAATATGAAATTCCGTATCTGCCTGCGGGTGGAGACGCCTGAGGACAGCAAGGAGCTGCTCAAGCGTGACGACGCAGCCCGGCTGCCACCACTCGGTGGACGCGGCTACATCCAGGTCGGCAGCAGCCCGCTGACGGAGCTGCAGGCGGCCTGGGCTGGGGGTGACTACACCGACTCACCCCCCGATCCGGTCTACCCCACAGACGAAATTGTCAAAGTGCTCGGGCTTCCGGAAGGAAGCAAACCGGGCTTGATGATCGATTGGATCGTAGGAGCGCTCGCGGCCGAAGCCGAAAGACAGCAGGTCCCTGTGCAGCGAAAACCCTGGCCAGATCCCTTGCCGGAAATCCTGGGCCTCAACGAACGCGTGGACGCCACGTATCTTGTTGCCGATCGTTCCACCCGCAGCCAGACAGTGCTCATCAACCCAGACGTCGAAACCTGGGTCAAGAACAAGAAAAACGAAGCGCTCTGGAAACCATGGGATTGGCAATTCCCGCTCTCGTTAAAGACTGACATCGGCCTGATCGACAACCCCTTCGACGCGAAGCAGCAGCTTCTCACGCTCGATATCGGCAGCGATCCACTTGCCATCTTCGGGGCTGCCGGGCGTGGAAAGAGCACCTTGTTAAAATCGATTATCCTTTCCCTGGCGGCGACACGCTCCCCCGCAGAGCTGAACGTTTTCGCACTCGATTTCGGGCGCGGTGGGCTGAAGGGAATCTCGAAACTTCCGCACCTTGGAGCCACCATTGATGCCTCACAACCGCAGCGTGTCGAGCAACTCTTCCGCTTGATCCATGGCCAGATGAAGGAGCGGCAGGAGAAAATATCGGCGTACGCCTCGCTGGACGATTACAACGCACAGAAGGTCAACGAACCGGATGCTATGTTCCCGGCCATCTTGGTCGTCATCGACAACTTCGCCGAGTTCACAGAAAGCTACGAATACCTGGTCCCCGATCTAATCTCGCTGGTGCGGGATGGACGCCAACTTGGGATCTACTACATTGTCACTGCCGGTCAAATCGGCGACCTTGGAGGAAAGCTCTTCAACTCGTTCTCCCGCAAGGTGACCTTCACGATGTCGGATGCAAGTGTGTATGCCGACCTCGTGGGGCGTGGGGCGCTCAGCCTGAACGATCTCCCCGGACGCGGCCTGATCAACATCGATGGCCAGCCCCTCGAATTCCAGGTAGGAATCCCGGTCATCGAAGGCGAGAAAGATCCGTTCGACCTGCTTTCAGAGCGCATGGAGAAGGCGTGGCTAGCGATAGGTGGAAAACGGCCCGCTGCAGAGCTTCCGCGCTCGCTTACATTTCTCGAGATGTACTCCATCATGCTCAGCAAACGCGTGGACCGGATCGGTGACATCCCCATCGCTGAAAATTGGAAGCACAGCATGAAGCCCGAGAACCAGGAATGGTTGCAGGGTCCTCTGGGCTTGATTAGCAGCAGGGAAGTACGCAATATGCTGTATTCCGCAAAGGCCGGCGGCGACGGGGTGCACGGCATGATCGCCGGCACCACCGGCTCCGGAAAATCCGAACTGCTGCTCACGTTGATTGCGGGCATGGCCATCCGCTACGACCCGCGCATCGTCAACTTCGTGCTGGTGGACTTCAAGGGCGGCGCAGCCTTCGAGCCTTTCAAGAAGCTCCCCCACTGCGTCGATATCGCGACCAATCTGCAGGGCAATGCCGTCGAGCGCATCTTCATCGCCATGAAAGCCGAATTGGACCGCCGCGCCAAGCTTCTGGCGGATGCGCGCGTGGGCGACCTGGTGGAATACCGCAAGAAGGTCATCCCCAAGCTCAAGAAAGGGGATCCATTGCCAGAAACCTTCCCCCATCTATTCATCATCGTCGACGAGTTCGCCGAGATGATCATGCAGAACCCGGAGTACAAAGCCCAGTTCGAGAGCATCACCCGTCTGGGCCGGGCCTTCGGCGCCACCTTGATCCTGGCCACGCAGCGACCGGCGGGGATGGTGACGGACCAGATGAGGGCCAACATGAAATTCCGCATCTGCCTGCGGGTGGAGACGGCCGATGACAGCAAGGAGCTGCTCAAACGACCAGACGCGGCCACCCTGCCGGCATTGGGGGGGCGCGGGTATATCCAGGTCGGCGGTGGCCCGCTCATCGAGCTTCAGGCAGCCTGGGCCGGTGCTGATTACATCGACGATGGCAGTGACCCTGTTTATAAAACTTCGGAGCTGTTGGATGCCCTCGGGATGGATGTTAACAACCAACCGGGGATCATGATCGACTGGGTCGTTGGTGCGCTGGGGGCTGAGGCCAAACGCCAGAAAGTCCCCAAGCAACTAAAACCGTGGCCGGACCCGCTTCCAGAGCATTTGCCGCTCGATACAGCCATTGATGCAAGCTACCTTCAGGGATCAAAGGGCAGTGATGAGACTGTGATCAACCCTCTCGTCGCGCAGTGGATGAAGAACAGCTCGGCGCGTCCGCTCTGGAAGGCAGTTGATTGGCAAAAACCGATCTCCATGCAAGCAACGATGGGTCTGATCGACAATCCATACCAGTCCATGCAAAAACTACTTTCTATCGACCTGGCCAGTGACCCATTGATCGCTTTTGGGGCGGCTGGACGTGGAAAGACCACATTCTTGAAGTCACTCATCATCTCCCTGGCTGCCTTGCACTCCCCGCAAGAGCTCCATATCTTTGCCCTGGACTTCGGGCGCGGGGGTTTGAAGACCCTCCGCAGCCTGCCGCACATCGGTGGGATCGTTGATGCCAATGAAGGCGAACGGGTAGAACGATTGATGCGCATGGTGCGCCACATCATTGATGACCGGCAGCATAAACTCATCGCCTACGACTCCATGGAGGCTTATAACGCTGCCAATCCGGGAAACGAGTTCCCGGCTGTGTTCGTGGTTATCGATGACGTATCCGAGTTCAAAGAGACCTACGACGAGTATCTACTTGAGCTGATCAACCTCATCCGAGACGGGCGGGCTTTCGGCGTTTACTTCGCCTTAACCGCTTCTGTTATCGGCGACGCACCTTCGAGGTTATTCAGCGTCCTCGGTCAGAGGGTGACCTTCGCTCAACTCGATCCCTCGGATTACTCCATGATCGTCGGCCGAGGCTGGACCAGTATCAACGATGTGCCCGGTCGCGGGCTGATGGTTGACACAGTGGATGGTAAACCACATCCACTCGAGTTCCACACCGCCGTGCCCGGTGGCGATCCAGATAGCGATGCATATCGCCTGTTAGCAGAACGCATGGCGAAGGCTTGGGACCGCCTGGTTGAGGAAACCCCCGCTCTGGCCGCCAAGAAAGCGAAAACAGTTGAAGTATTGGCGGAGGAGATCAACTTGATGGATATCCTCCCAGCCATGGGCAAAGGGGTGGAGCCGCTCGCTGTACCCATAGGGATCAATGACCTGGATCGGGAACCAACCCAGATTGAATTCATGGCCAAAGGTCCCCATTGGCTTGTAGTAGGCCCGCCGATGACGGGTAAAACGACCGCGCTGCGATCCCTGGTGCTGGCACTGGCCCACTGCTACCCACCTGAACGTGTGGCCATGATCCTGGTCGACCCCTCCGACCCTGCCCGTCGATTCTTCAACTACGGTGGCGGGGATGGGAACTTGCTCGAAAATCTTCCACATGTACTGGCGACCGTCACGAATGCCGATGAGCTGGATGTCGTGGTCAAACGGCTTCACGCAGAGTACAGCGAACCGATACGAAAACTCCTTAAGGGAAAAGCGAAGGGCTATATCCCGCAGGATAACAAAGCTCGATCCATTTTTGTGATCATCGATCACTACGATGACGCCGATCTCTTGAGCGCTACCGGCCTCGGAACGTTGGGATTGAGCGAGGTGGGCAAAGGCCAGAATATCCACTTCGTGATCGCCGGCAGTCTCGATATCACACGTGATGGCTCGGACAAACTACGACGCCGTGCAGATTCCTCTCGATACACTTTGGTGCTGCAAGATTTCGAGGCTGTGCGCTACATGGGCGTGCGAGGAGATTTCACCGTCAGCAAGGAACCACCCGCCGGCCGCGGCTTCCTGGTAAAAGCCATCCAGGCGTCGATGACGCAAATCTGTTTACCGTTTATCGAAGCCACCAATGGGAAGTCCCCTGATGAGCAACTAGGTGGCATCATCGGTGGTATCAGGAAGAAGTACTCCAAGCCGGCTCAATGGAGCTACCTGTCGCAGGACCTGGGGGTTCTAGAGACGATGCTCAGCTCCGCTGGGGAAATTTCAGAAACGCGGTCCGCGCCTGTGTCACAATATGATGGCGATGCAATGGCTGAACTAGAAAAGCTCATGGCTGAACAGGCCGAGTTGGAAAGCGAGATGGAAGCTGTCGAAATACCCGAAGCTATGAATTTCGCCAGCGTGGAGATCGATACAGACGATAAGAAAAAGCCCGCTTCCCGAAAGAAGGGAGCTTCATCCACGAGCAAGAAGAGCGCCGCGTCAGCCAGCTCCAGCTCGAAACCGAAAGGTGGCAAGGCAGACAAGGCTAGCTCGTCTAAATCGAAGAAAAAGTAGGTGCACTATAAACCTATTTAAGCTGGACGAGGCAGTATAAAACGCATGATCATCGTAGAGGCGTTCGCGAAACCCTTGACACATACCTTGCCATGATGGCAATTGAGAGGATGTGGAAAGGTCCATCAAGGGCAGAGGGAAGCCTTCCAAAAACGTATCTCAGACAAGCCGAAGAGAAGGTATGACGATGGATAGACTTACGCTAACAGTCGACATACGACCCAACAAGATCGGCAAGGCAAACGTCAATATCCGCAGCAATATGACGGTTGCAAACTTTATTACAGCGATCCAGGATAAGTTCAATCTTGATGGCACACTGGAACTGCAAATGAAGGGGGGTGATGGGCCGCTTGAGCTATCGGAACCCATCGATGGTATCGGGATTGCAGATGGAGGTGTGTTGATCTGCAAACGCGTTCGTAAAGACACAGGGACGCAGGATGCCATTCAACGCGGCATTCGAGAGCCGTTCGAAGATCAGTTCAAGCGGGTTTATGCCGTCGAAAGTCGGACTTTGACCGAGTACGATTTAAGCTGGCAACCGGCGATCGTGGGCCGTAAGGACCACCGCAATCCGTCCAATAACCGGCTTTTAGCCATCGATCTGGAGGGCACGGAGGATTTACCCACAGTCTCACGGCACCATGCGTGCATCACGATGCGAGAGGGAACATTCTTTATTGAGCAAATCCAGGAGCATAACCCGACCTTTGTCGATGAAACGCGCCTTGACCCCGGGGTAAAATACCCGTTGCCTGCCGGTTCAACGGTTCGGTTGGGTGGTATTACGCTGACCTTCTACGTCATCAGTTAAAGCGGCAGCCAGGCTGAACTAGCCCTGGCTGCAATGTCCACCGCGGAAGGGTGTTTACTCCTCCGGGATCCCCCCCATCAGATCGCTTAGCTCTTGATCACCCAAGAGATGGGTGCGGTCGTCAGCATCACCCAATACGGGAGCGATGCTATCTTCCCCCGCCAAATTGAAACGAAGTTTTACCCCTCGATGGGCTAGGCTGCCGAGGACAATCTCATCTCCATCCGCTAACACGACCGAAACCTCGGGTTTCAGCGCACGTCCGTTGAGCCTTGTCCCGGAGTTGGAATTCTGGTCCGTGATGTGGAAGGAATTATCATCTTCCAATTCGATCCGGCAATGCAAGCGGCTCACAGAGCTCGCCTCATCCGAATAAAAAGCGATGTCCGTCCGGGATGGATCCCGTCCGAGCGTGGTGACAAAATTCGATATCTTGAAGAGCTCTCCAATCAGCCCGCTTGGTCCTTCAAGCACAGTGAGAGTTGCCAGGACAAATTCGGGTGTATCAGCGGCAAAGATCGTTGGCATCGCTTCAGCCTGGTCTGTATCGTCCGTCGCGCCCGCAGCCGCGGATTGCTTCTTGAAATAGTAGATCCCTCCACCGATCAGCCCAACCAGGAAGAGCCCTCCAAGACATATGACGGCGATCCCGACAGCTCTCACTGTGGGTGTGATCTTCGAGCCGAGGGAATTCAGGTTGTCAGGGACGATGACCTCTACATTGACCTGGGAAGTATCGGATGCGACCAGTCCGAGTTCGTCTTCCACGCGCACTTCCAGGGTGACGGTGTTCAACCCCTCGGTTGCTATATCTGACAGATCCCAATCGAATTCGAATTGGTCCTGACCGGGCGCGATCGCGACTGAATCTTCGAGTTGATCGGAAACGTACAGCGTGGCATTCTGGAGATTGCGCGGGTATCCATCATTCCATGTGACCTCGGAAGCTACACGGACATGGGTAATGTCGAATGTGGGAACGTTGTCTTTCCCCACCACGCTGGCTTCTCGCCGGATGGTGCTGTTGGCCACTGGCTCGGAGATGCTCACTGTCGGAGGCTCAAGCGTGATCTCGTACTGCCCGAACGTTCCCTCGCTGGGTCTGCCTGGCGTGTTGATCGTAATCTCATGCCGGCCCGAATCGGCAACCGGACTTCGATAGGAAACTGTGTAATAAGCTCTCTGCGCATCGATCGCCTGATATATGGTGCTAGCCGCATTTAAAAAATTAAACTTGGTCAAAGCTGCGTACTGTCCATCGCTCCCGTCCGCCAGTACCTGAAGCGCATCCTTGTGGTATTGGTTGAAGTCGGTCTGAAAGACATAGATCGAAGTGTAATTTCTTCGAGCAACGGAAGCCGTATTCAGCGCGGAGGTCGGGGCCACGGAACTGTTTGGATCCTCGATCCAACGTGTGATGAAGATGATGGCCGATGTTTGACTTCCGGGTTCTGGGACGAGCTCGTTCAAACTGCTAATCGCATCGTCAACGCCTAACAAACCCTTTGTGACCCCGGATCCCGCGGCAAAGTTGAAATTGGCGACCCAGGTCGTCAATTCCGTGGCAGTCTGTGTGGCGGGAAGGAGTGTGACGGTTTGATCGGTATTAATATTCTGCCGTCCGAGAACCAGGACGGTATCGCGCCCATCAACAAAGTAGCCGCCGCTGACAAGGGTGCTGATCACCTGCCGGATGTTGCTTAACTGGAAGTTGAGGTAATTCGCGGACCGTCCCTGATCGATCACAAAGATATAACTGATCGCCCCATCGTCTTGAGGTGTGATTTCGAGGTCGGATACCTGCTGCCCGTTTTCGTATACCGCCAGCGTGGAGGTATTGAGGCTGCTGACAACTTTGTTCCCGAGCTCCACCGCCCGCAATTGCATGCGCACCTGTGGAAACGCGCTTGAATCCTCATTGGTTACAAAGAAGGTCAGCCCAGACTGGGCGGAAGCACTGACCGCAAGAATGAACGACAGAAGAATGACAATAAGTGTCACGCTTGGTTTAGACCGGAAGATCTTGACCATTATGGAGCCTCCACTATTTGGTGAGATCGTCTTGCAATCCGGCAAGCAGCTTCTCCAAACTAGCTGCATCGCTGGTATTCAATTCAACATTCGCCGCATCCGGCGAGGTTCGTGTTACAGACCAGGCTTGCTTCCCTTCGCCGAAGATGAGGACGCGCCGCCCGGTTTCAGCTTCGCCGGAATGGGTTCGGATCATGACGAGCTGGCCCTGCGCCGGAGCGTAGATCGCTTGAAGAATGGATTCTGCAAGCTTGCCCTCGACCCCGACCGAATCGAGACTCGCCCTGGCCTTCTCCATCCGTCCTTTTGGTGGGAGAGATTGAATCCTATCGAATACCGCGCCGTCCAACTCGAGCTTTTTCGAGGGCACTTTAGGTGCTAACTGAAGCATCGCTGAAATGCGCTCGACGAGAGCGCTCCAATCCGCTACGAAACCAATACGAAAAGTACCTTCTTCCGATGCGGATAGTTCCACAATGCTCTCATCAGCCAGGTAGTGTAGCACGACCCGCTGCTCTTGCTCGCCTGAGCTTCGCTGGGTTGCGATCACGAGCGAAGGGGAGGTGATGACCGAGATCAAGTGGAATAATTCTGCATTGAGCTCATATTCATCCGGGTTATCCGGGATTAGGTTCATCCAGCCATGTGCTTCCAGTTCTTCTCGCCCTTGACGGAACTGGGTATCGCGGGCAGATTTCTTCGCCGGAAAAAGCTCGGGCGCGTCGAACCCGATAACGGTTGAGGCTGAAAGCGTAGCCAGCAGATAAGAGAACTCGGATGCAGACAGGTCGACAACGCGCATCGCACACATCGCTAATAGATACCTTTCGATTGTCCGAGTAAAGTGCTTTTAAGACCGATCCCACCGACGGAACTACTTGACGCCCAACCTGCTGATGTGCTGCTGGAGCTCTGTCCACCCACTGCGCCGCGCCAGAAGGCGATCCCCGAACGATTGCCGGTGAGGGGGCTGGAGGGATCTCCACCTTCCTGTCCGAGATAATCGAAGCCTGGTCCAATCTGGTGAGAGTTGAAGAGGTAGCCGGCTGCAGCATGGGCAACGGCGTGATAACCGACGGCCGACTCGCCGCCGGCCACAGCCCAATTTCCTGGCCCAATTAAACCTCCGGTCGGGTTGAGCATGGCCCCGAATGCAGGATCGATCCCGAAGGCATCCCCGACGACGCTGCCATAACGCATTTGAGTCATCGATCCCATGAAGGAATTGGGTGCCCCGCCACCTCCACCCCCGGCAGGCGTTTCGGGTGCGGCTGCGGCAGCAGCGTCGCGCTGTTCTTGAAGCTCCTGGAAGACTTCAAATTCAATCTGGATCTCACCAACGGCTCGATCGCGAATATCAGCCAGGGCCTGGATGAATTCATCCAGGCCATCTCCGGAGGGATTCTGCATCAAGCCAGTCATCAGGATACCCAATTGAAGACCTGCACCCTGGAATTGAGAGCCGATGAGGATCTTCAGTGATGCCTGGGAGAACAAGCGCCCGGGATCTTTTGCCAGGAGCGAACTGGCAGCCTGTGCTATGCTTTGATCCCCGGCTTCACCCTGAGCGATCCCCAGAGATGCAGCTAAACCACCCGGTCCGAGGACGCGGAAGATACGAGCAGCTTCATCCTCGGCGTCACGCAGTATCTTTTCAATTTGCCGTGTCGTTTTCCCGGCAATGTTAAGGGCCCCTGCAAGCCGCTTGAGAGAGGGGAAGACTTCGTTCTCCATCTCGCGGTAGAAGGCGTTCGCGCCCTTCCCGACCCAATCGCCCCCTTGCAATGCGCCGAAGGACTGTTTGAGACGGTTGATCATCCCTTGGGTCTCTGTGGAGTTACGGGCAAAGATCTGTGAGATTTGGGCGAGGAGATCATAGTCTCCCCGAATTTTAGGCGCTGGCATCATGCATCCCCTTCGAATCTGGTTTGGGACAAGATCGTTCCCACGGTCTCCTGCTTTGCGCGGGTGGGCGTTATTCCGTGGAAGGTATCCGGAAGACGATTCTCACCTTAGGGCCCAACCCGAGGATGTCACCATCCCGCAATGGGTACAACATGCCTTTTTCCAATGGCTTGTCATTGCTAGTTGTACCATAGGTGCTCTTTTCGTCCCGAACGTAATAACTGCCATCGCGATAAATGATTGTGAGATGAACGCCGGAGACACCGCTTGAGCTATCCAGGGGCAGGGCCGCATTATTACTCTCGCGGCGGCCGATCGAGAAAGGCGTAGTTTCCATCCTGGCCGTGAAGGTCACCGCCTCCGGCTGCAGCAATTGGATGATGGCCGCTGGTTGCTGCACTTCTTCTTGGGCTGAGGGCAGCTCGGCCTTGACCGGCACTGGAGCTTTCACTCGCGGGCGAGATTTGTTTGGATCAGTTGCCGGCCTCGGGCGATCCTCTGCTGGCTTGGCAGACGGTTTTACCGCTGGCCTCGCTGGTGGTTGAACAACGCGTGGTGCCGGTCGCCTGACATTCTGTGGCATGACCAATTCGACGTTATCTTTCCGGCCAGCACGCTTCGGTATCACGAAGAACCAGACCAGTGCCACAACCCCCACCACGGTTAGACAGGATAAACCGGTTAGCGTGATGACGGCCAGGGGTGATCTACTTACCCACTGGCTGAAGCGTGTGATGATGCCTGCGCGCTTATAGTTGAACTTGAATGGAGCACTTTTTGCCAGGATTGTATCCGTGCTATCCAGCGATTGAACCACGGCAAAATATTCACCAGATCGAAGGCCGTCTGCGGGCACCAGAATTGGTTCGCCAATCGGAACGGTGATCTTGGTTCCGTCCAGTGGTTGGCCCGCCTCATTGTCGGTAAACCAGGCATTGAATTTAACAGCCCCTGCAACATTCTGCGAAAGCAAGGTAATGACGAAGTTCTCCTGATCCGCCGTAGGGGGTGTCACTTCGGTCACAGCGAGCATGGCCAGCGGGGGTTCGTATTTGAAATCAGCGCTGGCTTCCGAAAGCAAGTTGCCCTGCGAATCGATGGCGCTTACCGTTAAGGTGTACTCAAGTCCAGGCGAGAGACTCACCGCCGGGACGGTATTGATATCGGAGAAGGAAGTTAAGGATTGGGCCATGACCGATTGGCCCGTATCTTTGCTGATGATGTTTACATTCAACTGCCGGATCTTTTCCTTCTGGATAATGTCCAGATTGAAGAGGATCCCATCCGCGACAGACTGGACCTTTCCTTTGAGATGGATCTCGGCGGGGGGAATATAATCCTGTGAGGAGGTAAACCGGATTTCAGGTGAGCTTATGCTTGTTTCATCTTTGAGGTTGATCTTCAAGATCGCCGATTGAGGACCAGCCGAAGGATAAACCGTTGCGCGTGCGGTCCATTGATTGTGAAGTACGGCCATGATGTTCGAAAGACCGAAACCAAGGGTGCCTTCGTCCCTGAATTCTGCAATCCCGCCAGTCGAATTGGCAAGCGTATCCAGCGCTTCTTCCGTGGTAGAGTAGCCTTGCAACCCAGCCATATAGATCTGGACCTGGTTCTTCTGGGCCAGGTCAGCAACATCTTGCGCCGAACGCGTGGCGCACGTATCGGCGCTGGCTGTGAAGGCAATCACGGCCCGTCGCCCCGGAGCCCCTCCAAGCATATTGACCGCTTCATAGAGCGCATTGTTCAGGCAGGAATTGCCGGAGCTTGACGCTCCCAGGTTGCGAATAACCGGGGCCAGGGCTTCCTTGCTCTGGGTGAACTCCAACTTTGTCCTCACACCCTGGTCAAAAGTCAGAATGGCGACACTTGTGTTATCGGGCAGCGCGCTCATCGCGCTCGTGATGGCGGTCTTGGCTGCTTTGAATGCTGAGCTGGTTGTGTAGCCTCCCAGGGTCGTGCTGCCGTCGACCAGGAGCACTACCGTCCAGGGGACATCCAATTCCTGGACGATGGCAGTGTAAGAATCGCCGCCAAGCTCAATCGACGCATTTTCGATCTCGAAGGCCATTAGGACCTGGTCGTCTTGATCAAGAAGCGAAAAGGTGGTTTGTAGCGATAAGCCCACCGCGCCGGATGCCGTTGTGACGGGTTGGGGATCCGGCGTCTCGTGGATGTGAACGACAGCTTGGCCGGTAGACTGCGCGTAGACAATCGCAGGGATGAACAATAGGAGAAGGAAGAGAGCTTTTATAAGTGGCGATCGGAGTCGTGTCATCATTGGCCTATTCTTGCATAAGTTATCAAACTGCGCATCCAGGTTGTTCTGTAATATTGACAGAATATCTCCCCGATTATATTTCAATTTTCTTGTTCATACGAAGCCAAACACTCTGGTTTCCATCCTCGGGGAACAGGTCATCCAACCTCCCGAGAGTGAGATGAGATCTGACACGCATACCTTTTTTGGGACAAGGTCATATTGCAGGGTGGCAGGTTTGATGTCGCGGTGAATGATGGGGGGCTGGTGCGTGTGCAGAAAGTGCAGTGCATCGGCAATCGCATCACCCCAGGCCATCACATCTTCGACGGTGTGACGCTTTTCATACAATCGTTCCTACAAGTCGACGTTCTAGATGTAGTCCATCACAAGGTACCAGCGGTCATCGACGATGAAGTGATCGGTCACGCGCGGCAGATTCGGGTGGCGCAAAGCGGCTAATAGACGCGCTTCACGGTGAATCTGGCGTTCAGATTCGGGGTTGAGATTGAGGTTTTCCTTGACGGCGACCTTGATCGCCAGGGTGATGTCGTACCCCAGAAATACAGTACCCATGCCGCCCTTGCCGAGTTGTCCCTCGATGCGGTAGCGTTCGCGAAGAATTTCGCCAGGTTGGAGCGGCATGGCAAAAGTCTAGCTAAGTGAATGTACCTGAGCAACCAGAGTGTCTTTCCCATGGGGGTAGAGTCAAGTGAAGGTATGTTCTGGGCATGTCGGGCGCACGCTGCTCGCAATCCGAGAAATTCTGGGCTTTTCCTTCCTGGAAGAGTCGCAAGAAAAGCCGAGCGGTGCTAGAGTTCGCCACCCTTTACGTGCTTGGTAGCACTATCGGAGCCGCATTCCTGGCCGGAGGTTACATCCAATGGAGCAAATTGACTTCAAGGTCTACCCCTATCGATGGGTTGTGCTGCTGGCCTTTATGTTCGTCGTCGCCGTCAATCAACTCATGTGGATTACCTTCGCTCCCATCACGGGCAGCGCCGCCGAGTACTACGGCGTCTCGGATCTCAGCATTGGCCTGTTGTCGATGATTTTTATGATCGTCTACATCGTCATCTCGATCCCGGCCTCCTGGGCGATCGATACCTGGGGCATCCGGGTGGCGGTGGGGATCGGCGCGGTGCTCACGGGCATCTTCGGCCTGCTGCGGGGTCTGCTGGCCGCCGATTACACGCTCGTCCTATTGGCGCAAATCGGGATTGCCATCGGGCAGCCGTTCATCCTGAATGCCGTGACGACCGTGGCTGCGCGCTGGTTTCCAGTCCGGGATCGTGCGACCGCCTCCGGCCTGGGATCGCTGGCGATGTACCTGGGCATCGTCCTGGCGCTTGCGCTGACACCCTCTCTGACGATTCGATCTCAGATTCACGGCATGCTGCTGACCTATGGCATCGTCGCGGTGATCGCCGCCGTGGCCTTCCTTGTGTTTGTGCGAGAACGTCCACCAAGCCCACCCTGCCGCCCCGATCAGGAAGCGCGCTCACTCGTCTTTGACGGTTTGAAGGAATCCCTGCGCAGGAGGGATTTCGTGCTCTTGCTGGTGGTCTTCTTCGTTGGTTTGGGCGTGTTCAATGCGGTCACGACCTGGATCGAGGATATCGTCCGGCCGAGAGGGTTCTCGATCATCCAAGCTGGCAACATCGGGGGTTTGATGATCGTGGGTGGGATCATCGGGGCACTGGTGATCCCGATGCTCTCGGACCGCTCTCACAAAAGGACGCCGTATTTGTTGTTGGCAGTCATCGGTGCGACCCTGGGATTGACCGGCATTACGTTTGCTGGCAGCTACGCTCTGTTGCTGATTTCGGCGTTTGTCTTCGGTTTCTTTTTGCTGAGCGCCGGCCCGGTCGGGTTCCAATACGGCGCCGAGGTTACCCATCCCACTCCGGAAGGAACCTCCAACGGGCTGCTCCTGCTCATGGGTCAGATCTCGGGTATCGTTTTTATCTTTGGGATGGATAGTTTAAAGTCACCCGAGACTGGCTCCATGACCGTGCCACTCGTTTTGCTCACCGGCCTGATGGTCCTGAGCCTGTTCTTCTGTACCAGGCTCAAGGAAGCGAAGACTCTACTATCTACATAGATGAATGGAAATCCGCCGTTCGATGCGGGTAGATTCCTCGCCGCACGATCATACGGGGAACGGCCTATCAGGCATGACACGCTGGGGTGAAACACGATCCGATCTCTGCTTTTGGGCTTCTCACTTAACCTCCTCCTTTTAACCAACTGTACGCCAGCGCCACCAACGGCGAAGTCGCCCAGCGTGTCGTATACGAGTACACAGGCTTCCAGCCTCGCGAATTCTACAGACTCCATCCCTTCGGCAATTCGCCCTCCAGTTCTTCCCACTGAAATCTCGTGGCAGATCCAGTATACGGGAGAGATGAACCTGGGGTTGGACATTGACGTGTTCAACCTGGATCTGGTCGACACACCGTCGTCTGTCATCGAAGAACTGCACCGCAATGGTGTGTTCGTTATCTGCTACGTCAGCGCTGGAACCTACGAAGATTGGCGGCCCGATGCCGTTAGTTTCCCCGACGAAGTGCTGGGCAAAAAACTCAAAGGCTGGCCGGGCGAGAAGTGGCTTGATATTTCCAGGATCGATCTGCTATCCCCCCTCATGGAAGCGCGCCTAGATCTGGCCGTTGAAAAAGGTTGTGATGGCGTAGACCCGGACAATGTCAACGGTTATGCCAATGACACGGGTTTTCCACTACTGGCCAGTGATCAACTCACGTTCAACATTTACTTATCCAATGCAGCGCACGCCCGCGGGCTAGCCATCGGGCTAAAGAACGACATGGAACAAATCCCCGAACTGCTCCCCTATTTTGACTGGATGTTGAACGAAGAATGCTTCTCCTATGGAGAATGCACGCTGCTTCTGCCATATGTCCAGGCCGGCAAACCGGTATTTGTTATTGAATATGAACTTTCACCCGACGAGTTTTGCGCGCAAGCCAACCAGATGGGGTTCAATGCACTTCTCAAACATTGGGAACTGGATGCATACGCGATTGATTGTCACGCGTTTGATGCGGATCGTTAGGAGCTCACCCTGCGCTTCATTGCCCTTGGTATGGCATTGGATTTTGCAGCACTCAGTGGATTCTATAATTCGAACTTATTGCTACGACCGTTGGATTTGGAGACCTGGCAACTTTGTGAGCATTTGCGCAAAGGCCACATCGGCCTAGAATTTCCAGTATCAGCCGCCATTCGGGGAGGGAAAAGAACATGACCGTTTACATCATTCTCCTGGTCATAGGTATGATTGCATTTCTGTTTTTAGGGCGTTCGGTCCTGCTCGGGCAGAAGAGCCGCAGCTGGCCAAGTGTTGCGGGGAGCATCCTGCAATCGGGAATAGAAACTCATCAAAGCACCGATGACGACGGGTCAATTTCAACGACGTATGGGGTTTCGCTTGTATACAAGTACACCATATCAGGACAGGAATTCCAGGGGACACGCAGGACCTTTACCGATGTGCGCACAAGTTCGCTTCTTCGAACCCAAAAGATCCTGGTGAGCTATCCACAGGGTGGCTCCGTGACGGTGTTCTATAACCCGGACGATCCCTCCTCGTGTGTGCTTGAACCCGGGGTGGGTACGTACATCTACATTGTCCTTGTCTTAACCGGCGTCATGACACTTGCTGGCCTGGCTGGCTTGCTGGGGCTGTTCGGCTAGTCACGCAGCAGCGATCCTATCCATAAAGCAGCTAAGGACCTTCCATGCGGAAGGTCCTTTTTCAATCCAGGCCGGGCGTATCATGTTTGGATGATTACCCGTTGTTTGACTGCTATTGGGGACACAGCGCATCGCCCGGATTAGGATGTTGGTGTGTCCCGGTTGGTCTTTGCTGCTAATCCTGTGACTTGGCGCAGCGAATCCCAAAAGCATAGATGGTCTGATCGGGTGTCATGGGGTAGCGGTGGGCGGAGCGTAGATCACGAGAAAAGTTAGCGGCGAACGAGCCTCCTCTGAGTACGCGCTGAGTCCCTAGCTCTGGGCCTGTGGGATTAATCTCCGGGGAGGTTGCGTAGTAATCCGGACCGTACCAATCCGCGACCCACTCCCAGACATTACCGGCCATATCCAGCGCGCCGTACGGGCTGGCCCCTGCCGGCCGTCCTCCAACTAGGGCGGTGTCCCGGTAGGGTTCACACCCGCCATAATGCGCCCGTGAACAGCTGGTCGATACATCCTGAAATTGTGCCTGCATCGCCGCTGCGACCGGCTCGTCACCCCAGGGGTAGTATTGCCCTGACGTGCCCCTGGCAGCTTTTTCCCACTCTGCCTCGGTGAGCAGTCTGCGGCCGGCCCATTCGCAGTAAGCCTGCGCCTGGTACCAATCCATCCATACCACCGGGTATGCATCAAAGGCCGGGTTGCCATAGTAGGCCGGGTAAGTATTGGCGGCTGAGGAGCGTGGCGGTGAACAAGCGCCCTGCGCAACGCAGCGGGCATACATGGCATTTGTAACCTCGGTCTGATCGATCCAGTATGAGTCTAACCAGACCGTATGTTGAGGGCGTTCATGCGGGAATACATCCGGATCTCCATCCGGGCTCCCCATCAAGAAGGAACCCTCCGGCACAAACACCTGGGTCATACCGTCGCTGGCCGCTAGGCGCCGGCTGCCCACGCCCAGAGTCGGTGTGGGTAGGGGGGTGGAGGAAGGGATGGGCGTGGGAAGATCCGTGGGCGCTGGAAGCGCGGATCGCGCTTGAGCAGTCAGTCTGACCCGGGTTGACTGAATAGCTGCCCCCACTGTGGATTCAAGATCAGGCGTGACCAGTGCCGTGGCGCAGCCTGTAATGAGCAGCATGATTATGATGACTTGAGTGAATTTCAATTCTTTCACGCCACCTTACCCAATATAGGCTCCATCCTGAAGTATGGGCT
>DAOUEJ010000012.1:0-34694 GCA_034430615.1 Anaerolineales bacterium
CGGCCGTTTCCACGCCGCCATAGCGCACACGCTCCTGCAGGCGGTAGCGGCGGTTTTGGGCCGTGAGGCTTTCCAGTTCCTTGCCCGTTGTGAGCACCCCCAGGCGCACCTCGAACTTGTCGCCCTCTTCCCGCTGCGCACGCAGGAAGGTGCCATCGACTTCGGCCAGGATCAGTTCCCGTTCCTTGGGATGGCGCTCCGGCACTTCGCCATGCTGAAAGACGGCTTGCTGCCGATCGTCTTCTTCCTCGACAATTACAACCCCTTCCCGCTGCACCCAGCGGTACAGACTGCGGTGATCGATCGGCGCTTCCACAAAGCCCCGGAGCAGGAACGTGGCCTGGCGATAGGGCAGCCGGGTGGCTAGTGCCACAGCATGAGCGAGGATCCAGGGGCTGGCGTGCTGGCGAGGTTCAAGCTGCAGCAGCTCGTCCAGCGGATGGCAATATCCACCCTCTTTCCTGCGTGCTTGCCAGCGATGGAGGCGGATCCAGCCGAAGCGGGTCAGCATATCCAGCGGCCTGCGCTTGTTTCGCAGATACCTGCCTTTCTCCTGTTCCATCAGTCGATCTTCCACGACCTGGCAAGCTTGACGCAGGAGCTGCTGCCCTGCTTGTTGAAGCACCTGACCAATTTCCCTCTCCAGGTCTTCCAGGCCCATTCCATTTTGGCTTATCCGGAACGACACCGGACAGGTGTACTTAGTGTGACCTTCGTTTCGACGCAGGTCATAGTAGGCTCCCTTTGTGATTTCGCGATTGCTCAGGTGAGCCTACTTCTTTTTTCTCTCCTCGGCAATTATGTGACGCATCCGCAGGCGCGGGGCTGTCTGGACAGTCCCCGCAATGTATGCTATCATCCGCACATCAAGAGGACGTCGTGGGCTGAGAGAATTACTCTCAGTCTTTTTCATCTCATCCCGATCGGGATGGTGCCGGTTCTAGCAATGTGGGGAAGAGAATGAGCAATCAAACAGTCTATCTCACACCCGAGGGATTGAAGAAACTCGAGGAAGAACTCGAACACCTGCGAAATGTACGCCGGCAAGAAGTCGCCGTGCGCCTGCGCGAAGCGATGGAAGACGGTGAGTTGATCGACAATGCCGAGTATGAAGCTGCCAAGAACGAGCAGGCATTCGTCGAAGGACGCATCCTCGAACTGGACCGCATGCTTTCGCAGGCCAAGATCATCGAACATAAAGCCAAAACTGATCAGGTTGAGATCGGCTCAACGGTCGTGATCAAGGAAGGCAACCGGAAGCCCGAGACCTACACCATCGTAGGAGCGGCGGAAGCCAACCCCAAGGAAGGCTTGATCTCGAATGAATCACCGCTGGGGCAGTCGCTGCTCGGGAAGAAGGTCGAAGACCTGGTCGAGGTGCGGGCACCGGACGGCACTCTGAAGTTCCGAATCGTCAAGATCAAGTAACCCTAAAGAACCCCAGAGCGCCCCACGGTCCAGCACCGGTGGGGCGTTTTTCGTGTACACTACCAGCCCCGCACCCAGGGATGCATCCCAACCTGAGTGTGAATCAAGGTGAGTGTGAGGTGAAGGACATGCAAAGATGTCAGCCCTGAATGAACTTGAGCGCGTGCGCGAGGGCAAACTGGCCCGGCTTCGTGCCCTAGGTATGGAACCCTATCCGCAGCGTACCGAGCGCACGCACACCAACCGGGCTGCCATCGTCGCCTTCGAAGCCGCTGAGCATGAAGGTGGTGAGCCAGCGGTTGAAGCTACCGTGGTTGGACGGCTGCGAGCCGTACGCGAGATGGGCAAGGTGACCTTCGCCCACATCGAAGACGGGACCAGCCGGCTACAGCTCTTCCTGCGCCTGGATGAATTGGGGCAGGAGATGATGACGGCCTTTTCCGAACTCTTCGATCTCGGTGATTTCATCCAGGCCACGGGCAGCATGTTCCGCACGCGCACCGGTGAAGTTACTCTCAGGGTGACCTCCATCCGCATGCTCTCCAAGGCGCTCACGCCACTACCTTCAGCCAAGGAAGAACTCGTCGATGGGGAGCGCGTGGTCCACAGCGCCTTCACCGACCAGGAAGCGCGCTACCGGCAGCGCTACGCCGATCTCGCCGTGAATCCGGATATGCGCGCAGTCTTCGTTAAACGGGCTGCGATCATCCGCGCCTTACGGGAGTTCCTCGATCATCGCGGTTTCCTGGAAGTCGAGACCCCGGTGCTGCAGCCCATCTACGGGGGTGCTGCCGCTACGCCCTTCACCACGTACCACAACCAGCTGCACCAGGATCTCTTCCTGCGAATTTCCTTCGAACTCTATCTCAAACGCCTGCTCGTGGGCGGGTACGAGGGGGTGTACGAGATCGGGCGAGATTTCCGCAACGAGGGCGTCTCATTCAAGCACAACCCGGAGTTCACCCAACTCGAGTTCTACCAGGCTTATGCCGATTACCAGGCCGTCATGGCGCTCACCGAGCAGATGATCGCCTTCACCGCCCAGCAGGTCCTGGGATCGACTGAGATTACCTACCGCGGGCAGCAGATCAACCTGGCTCCGCCCTGGAAGAGGATGCGGCTAGCCGATGCAATCCAGGAACGAACGGGCATCGATCTGGCTGCTGTTGGCGACGCAGACTCGTTACGGGCGGCGATGCGTGAAAAGGGTTTCGATGCCCCGCAAGATGTGAGCCGGGGCAAGCTCATTGACAACCTTCTCGGGAGCCAGATCGAGCCCAATCTGATCCAACCGATATTCTTGTATGACTACCCGCGTGATATCTCGCCGTTGGCGAAAAGCGTGCCAGACGACCCTAACACCGTCGAACGCTTTGAGGGTTTTCTCGGGGGGATGGAGCTGTGCAATGCGTTCACCGAGTTGAACGATCCGCTCGACCAGGAAGCCCGTTTCCAGGAAATGGGCCGCGCCTACGAGAGCGATGATGAAGAGCGTCATCCGATGGACGAGGATTACCTGCAGGCCATGCGCTATGGGATGCCGCCCGCTGGAGGGTTCGGGATGGGCGTCGACCGGCTGACGATGCTCCTGACGGATCAGACCACGATCCGTGAGGTGATCCTCTTCCCGCACTTGCGCAGCAAGGACGAGTAGTCACGCGGCTATCGACGGAGGCCAAGCTGCACCATCGCTTGAGCGTCAGCGCGGGTAACCGCGGAATAATTCCTTCAGGTCATCCTGACGGTCAAGGCTGTGTGGGTGTGGGTGGTATGGCTGTCTATTTGTCAGGCTCCACAACAGGATCGTAAGCCCGAGGATCGAGGCGAACCCGGCCGAGCACGACCAGGCCGGGTTTATTCTATCGAGCATGAGGACGACCCACGTACCTGAAGCCAACATCACAACGCCGATCAACTCGAGCCAGCGGATTTTCATCGCGGTCTCTACGAGTGTGGGAGAATCCGGGCCGGATTCCTATCGCCGATTAAAGTGTATATCCAAAAGTCTCAGGAGCGAGGATGATTTCTGGAGTCAGATGGGGGTTTCCAGCCGCGCGATTTCCGCCACACAGCATAACGCGAGGTGAGGTGCACCCAGGGGATCGAACGTCGGCCCCGCACTTGTGATCCGGCAAGCGCTGCCCGGAAAGACTCGGCGTTGCTGAATTCCGGCATGGCCAGGAACGCCCGCCCGACCTCACCCGGAGAGTGGGCATCCGAGCCAGCGGTCCCGTGGAGCCCGTGCCGAAGTGCGAAGACGGCCGCTTCCCGGTTTGGGCGGCCGTTCCAACAGCGGGCGTTGAATACCTCCAGCGCGTCCAGCTCACCTGCGAGCGCTTCCAGTGTGCCAGGAGCCCAATAGGCTCCACGCGTGAGATCGAATGGATGCGAGACGCTGATCACGGCGCCCTGTGCCTTCAAGCGCTCAACCACTTCTGCAGGTGGCAAACCACGCGGAATCTCCTCCTTGACGAAGAACGCCAGGATCTCCCCTTCCGTAGTCAAGATTTCCTCACCGACGATCACCCGCTGCGGGTCAAGATCAGCTATCAGGCGTGCGCCGGCGATCGTGTTGTGATCGGTGATGGCGATCCGGTCAATCCCACGCCGTTCGCATGCGGCCAGGATCTCTTCTGGAGTCATCAAACTATCGCTGGAGTGGTAGGTATGGCAGTGGAGTTCGACATGCAGAGTATTCATACTGGGTGATGACCTCATGCTAGTGTGTTGGAGACACGGTCCACCGGTATTGTTGGTTCTGGTTCGAGCAGCAGCCAATCTCCAGCCCGAGTCCACACAAGCAGCCCGAGCCCGACGCCGAACCAGAGCGTGGCGAAGCGGATCAGCAGTGTGGCAGCACCTGCGGTGCCGCTGTCAAGTCCGAGCAGAAAGCTGAGCATACCGGCGATGCTCAACTCGGCTGCACCCAGCCCTCCAGGTAGAGCAGAGACGGCGCCGATGATGGTGGAGAAGGAAAGCGTGAAGACAGCTAGGATGAGCGTCTCAAGACCGGTAGGGACGCCCAGGCCGATCAGGATCACGTACATCGCCAGACCCTCGCCAAACCATGCGGTGCTCCCGAGCATGACTGCGGCCAGGGTTGGCCCGGGTCGGAAAAGGACACGCGTGGACTCATAGAACTGGCGTAGCGATTGGCTGAAGCGTGACAGTCCGGGTAAACGTTCGATCATGTTCAAAATGCGGTAGGCGAGCGGTTGGATCTGGGACAGGAGCACGACCGCCAGGAGGGCAGCCAGCACGATAGCGAACGCAGTCCAGTAGCGCGGGTAGGCAATCACACCCAGGACCGATAGGGCGAGGACGGCGAGCCCATCGCTGATCCGTTCAGCCAGTACGATGGTAACACCGGTGGAGAAAGGCGTGCCGGTCTCCCGTTTCAGCCAAACGGCTTTCATGGCCTCGCCGACCTTCCCCGGGGTCACTGCGAGAGGAAAGCCGGCGATGAACAGCTTCAGGCTGCGCCGCCATGCCAGCGCACCATTGCCGACCAGCCCCAGGTAGTAGTGCCATTTCAGGAAACGCAGGCCATAGTTGAAGAGCGTGCCGCTCAAGATGAGTGGCAGCAGGAACCAGTTGAAACCAGTCAACCGCTCTGATACCTGGCGGATATCGCTGATCAGGAAGAGCGCCAGGATGACGAGGAAACCAAACAGCAGCCCGGCCAGCAGCCGGCGCCGCAGGGATGAGTTCATGGTTTACGGAGCAAACAAACCCCGGCCACGGCCAGCAGGCTGAGCAGCGTAAGCCCTACGACTGCCTGCAGGACAGTCTTCGGCTCCATACCCGGCATGACGACTTCACCGTCACCATAGGAGCGGAAGAGTTGGCCCCAACGCGTCTCGAGAGCACTCCGCACGCGCTTGCGTCCGACGAACGGATACCAGTACACGTTGTGGTAGAAGTTGCTGGCGAAGTAGGCCCAAGGAACGAGCGGGGTCTGGAGGAGCAGTTTTTCAAAAGGCTTTAGCGGACCGTGGTAGATCAGCTTCTGACCGAAGCTGGCGAAGGTGTCTTCCTGCTTGAACGCCCAGGGTTCTTCCTGCTCGATGTCGTAACCCACGATCTCGATCTGGGAAGGATCGCCGATGCCCAGGTCGAGTTCGTGCGCCCGGCGGATGAAACGAATATCCATCGGATCGAATCCCTGTAGCTTGGCCGATACCGCATCGATCGCAACCTGGTCAGCCGAGGCAAGCAGGATGTCCTTTTCATGCCAGCGCATGGCGCGTGGGCCGGGCCCGTCCCCGGCAAATGTGCCGTCCATGACGGCGAATAGGCCGGGATGGATCTGGCGCTGGATCATGAGCAGATCGACGAGCGTGTCATGGATCACGGCGTGCGTCCAGTGCCGGTTTCGGTGGAGCAGCCCCCCGAAGGCGTTTTTCATCGCACCGGTGATGCGCGTAAAGACATGCGTCTTGACTGTAGGCAACTGGATCATGTTCATCCCAACCAGCACCTTGGGGATGAAGACGCCATCCGGGTAGACTTTATCCAGGACGAGCAGCCTGTGGTCCTTGGGGATGTACTCGAACCATTCGAAATCCTCTTCGTAAAGGTACAGACAAGGGATCTTGTACTTATCGGTCACAAAACGGTGTTTGTTGTTGGCCTCGCCCAGGCTGGTGTCTACGACGACGGTGTCGTTGTGTACACCCACCAGGTCGTTGTAGCCGACGGCCTGGAGGGCACGGATCACGCCTTCGATCTGCCATGGCGTTGATGAGCACGCGGGATACCAGGTCTGCCAGGAGATGTTGATCTTGAGCCCGGTCTGGATATCCCGGGGGAGCGCCGATTCAAACCCGGCCAGCTTCATAACCTGGCCGATATCATCGACAACCGTCTCGGGACTGGTTTTCAGAACAGCGACTTTACCTTTTCCTGCGAACGATTGCATGCGCACCTCCGAGGTATCGTCCACATTCTATCGCACCTGGACATCCCGGTGAAGTAGTCAGGAGGACCCAGCAGGATTCCGATTATCTATTTGCAGCGTGTGGTCAGTGAAAACGGGGCTCATGCTACAATACTCCGATGGGATTTGAAGGAATGGATAGCGGACCGGGGATCGATCTACTCAACCGGCAAGCGGAGCGGACGAAAAAGCGCCGCATGAGCCTATGGCTGAGCATTGTGTTGCCATTCATTCTGAGCTTAGCAGCGGTGGCGGCATTGGTGTTTTTCGTCGCACGTTCCGGTATGGGCAATGCCAGCGTCTGGTCGGACACATCCTTGATCTTCTTGATGCTCCCGATGCTGTTATTGTGCCTGATCCCATTGGTGCTCGTTGGGGCCCTTATTTATGGGACGTTCTGGCTGATCGGGTGGCTGCCCGGCCCGCTGGGTACGGTAGAGTCAGGCGTGCGGCGTGCGAACCGGAGCCTGTCACGGGTGCTGCGGGTTGGGTTAAGACCATTGATAACACTAAAGGCGTTCTGGGCCGCGATCAAAGCTGCACTCTCGCGGCTGCAGACTTCTGCCAGACGAGGAGAGTAATATGAGTGATGACCGCGATTGGAAACGCCAGACGCTCCTGGTGGGTGCGCTTATCGGCGCCTTAACTGGCGTCGGTGTTGCGTATGTGCTCATCCGGCGCGCGGAGGAGCAAGGTGAACCACTCCGAATAGGGGCGGGTGAAGGCGTGCGGTTGGGAATGGGTGTGTTGGGGCTGCTGCGTCTGGTGAGCGGTTTCAACGAAAACGATTAAGCACCCTGGAAGAAATCTATCATTGCCAGGCTGCTGATCCGTCTCGCACGGTTCGAATAAAATTCATTTATTCTGGTATAGGGGCTCGATATATTGTGCCCCTATAACGTCCTACCCTCAACGTCTTGATCACCGACCCGGCCAACCGCTATCCCTCATACGGCATTTCCACAACGCGGGCTTCGATCTCGGACCAAAGTTCAGCCAGGATCTGTCTAAGTTGTGGGATGATATCGCTGCGCTTGACCAGGCTGGCTTCGGACTGGTCGCGGCGTTTGACCTCGATCGAGTCGCTCTCCAGTGAGCGCTTGCTCACCGTCAGGCGGACGGGGAAGCCGATAAGATCGGCGTCCGCAAATTTAACCCCCGGACTTTCGGGCCGATCGTCATAAAGGACCTCGAGCCCGATCTCGACCAGCTCTGCATACAGCTCATCGGCCTGTGCTTCTCCACCCTTCAGCGAGACGAGGTGCACGTGGTAAGGGGCGATACTGATCGGCCAAATCAAGCCGCTCTCGTCGTGATACTCCTCGGCGACGGACGCCAACAGCCGGCCGCTGCCGATGCCATATGAGCCCATGATGACGTACTGTTTCTCACCGTTTTGGTCGAGGAAGGTGCATTCCATGTCCTCGCTGTAGCGTGTCCCGAGCTTGAAAATGTTCCCAACTTCGACGCCGCGGATGGTGCGCATCACGCCACCGCATTCAGGACAGCCGCTGCCTTCCTCCGCCAGGGCGATATCGGCGATGATATCGGCTTCGTAATCACGGCCGAGGTTCACGTTCTTCAAGTGGTAGCCATCCTCGTTCGCGCCAGCGACAAGGTTGGGGGAATCGGGGATGACATCGTCGACAACGACGAGCGAATCCTGGATAGCAACTGGTGAAGCGTAGCCGGGAACTGCGCCGACGCCACGAATCTCCTCGTCGGTAGCGGGTCGCAGCTCCTTGGCTTTCACAGCGTTGGCAAGTTTGGTCTCATTCAAGTCCATATCGCCTCGTACGATGGCAAAAACGAACTTCTCCTCGACCTCGGTCCCATGCGGGATCGTGGCGATCATGAAGACGGCCTTGGCGGTCCGTGCTTCAGGGACGCCGAGGAACTCGGCCAGCACCGCGATGGTCTTCATGTCCGGCGTGGCGACTTTTTCCAGCTCCTGCATGGCTTCTTTTTCAGCGGCAGGTTTCCTGAAGCGGGCGATCTGGCGGTTGGCAGCGTAGCTGCATTGGTCACAGAACAATAAGGTATCTTCGCCAACAGAAGTAAGGTACATGAACTCATGCGCCATGCTGCCGCCCATCATGCCTACATCGGATTTGACAGCAACGACGGGCAGGTTGCAGCGGTGGAAGATGTTGAAGTAGGCCTGGTAGTGGGCACGGTACTGGATGTCGAGCCCCTCAACATCGGCGTCTAGGCTGTAGCTGTCCTTCATCGTAAACTCACGCACGCGGATCAACCCAGCCCGGGGACGTGGATCATCACGCCACTTGGTCTGGATGTGATAGATCAACTGCGGTAGCTGGCGGTAGGAGTGGATCTCCTTCCGGACCAGATCCGCCACGACCTCTTCATGGGTCATGGCGAGCACCATGTCGCGCCCGACCTTATCCTTAAAGCGGCCCAATTCGGATCCCACCTGGTACCAGCGGCCGGTCTCCTTCCAGATATCTGCCGGGTGGACGACCGGCATGGTGATCTCCTGGCCCCCGATGGCGTTGATCTCCTCCCGCATGATGTCCTCGATCTTCGTGATCGAGCGCTTTGCAAGCGGGAGGACGGTGAAAATCCCCGCGGCCAGCTGGCGGATGAATCCGGCCCTCAGCAGCAGTTCATGGCTTGCGATCTCTGCTTCGGCCGGTCGGTCACGCAGCGTCTGGCTGAAGAGTCTGCTCATTTTCATAATGGGTCCTCCTATGCGTCGCTCATCCAGTGGGATGGTGGTCTCATGCGGCGCTGAAAATCAAAGTGCCCCGTCGATTGCGGGGCACTGGTACGACGATCCTTCGACCGGCCGGGTCTGCGTTCGATCGGGTCAGCAGCCGCAGACCAGCGCCCACGCAATATGTACATACGTAGGGGCCGGCGGGACTGGGGTGCTGACCATATTTTTGCCAATCATGTGGCTAAGGTACCATCCCTTCAAGCATCCGTCAAGCCGTACCTGCTCACGCGTTCGCTCTGGCTGATGTTCAGCTGGCATGGCATAATCAACGCTGTGCGCGGAACCCCCAGGCATCTTCCCTCGATCTGGCTCCTAATCCTGAACGCTGCTCTTCTAGGAGCGCTTCTGGGTAGCTGCAGTCGTTGGCTGACGTTTCCTGTTACCCCCACGGTGACAGCCTTGCAGGCGACGACCCCTTCCCCCACACCTTCCCAACCACCCACACCAACGCCAACACCCGCTGTCATTTCCTTGTGGATCGCTCCTTCTGTGCCTAGGGGGTTGCGCGAACACATTCAATTCGCCGTCGATGCCCTGGGTGGTGAGCTCGAGCTCAGTACGACCGAACAGGGTGCCCAGGTCAGGTTCGAAGCGAACGGTGAGCGGGTTACAACAGACTGGATCTATGCCCTGGCAGCACCCTTTGCCTCGACTGAAGAAAGTCTCAGCCCGGATCGTTTGATGGCGATTTGGCAGGGGTCCGATCCGGGAGTGAGTGAGATTTTCCTGGCACCAGAGACGCTGCTTGCGCTCGAGGCTGTGTTGGGAGACTCTGCGAGCGCGCGCGTCCACGCTGCACCAGCTTCGAACTTACTGGCTGTGAGCTGGTCCACCTCCGGTTCGCTAACGATCCTGCCCTTTGATGAGCTTGAACCACGCTTGAAAGTCCTGGCGGTTGAAGGTCCTTCACCCATCCGCAAGTCATTTGACCCCGCGCACTATCCGCTCAGGGCGGAATTTGGCCTGAGCGGTGAAAATGGGCTCGTGGATCGGGTTGTGGATTGGCTTGATCTTCCCGCCACAAATCGCGATCCAGAGCGAATGACAGTTGTCATGCTAACCGGGGTCACGGCCTTGACCCGCGCCATTGCCTGGCAGATGGAACGCTACTGGATCACCTACCCGGCCGGTCAAATCGGTGAGTGGCTGCTCGAACCCGATTTCACGCATGTCAGCAATGAGGTTTCGTTCTACGACGAATGTAGCTACCCCGACCCTTCACTACCGAACCTGGTCTTCTGCAGCGACCCGAGGTACATCGAATTGTTGGATACGATCGACGTTGACCTCGTGGAGCTGACCGGGAATCACGGCAAGGATTACGGATCGCAGGCCTTCCTGGAGACCCTGGCAGACTACGATGAGCGGGGGTGGCTTACCTTTGGGGGCGGTGAAAATCTCGCGGACTCACATCTCCCCGCGCTCGTAGAACACAACGGCAACAAGCTGGCATTCCTGGGATGCAATTTGGTTGGTCCGCCCAAGGCATGGGCGACCGATGACGAGCCTGGTGCTGCCCCGTGTAGTGACGAACTTTTCGACGAGATTACCGAACTGGTGGAGCGGGGATACCAGGTGATCTTCACCTACCAGTGGGGAGAGGGAGGCATTCCAAACGAGTTGATGCGGGCGGGTTTCCGGAAAGCAGCCGACGCCGGCGCGGTGATTGTAAGCGGCAGTCAGGCCCATCAGCCATTGGGGTTCGAATTCTACAATGGGAGCCTGATCCATTATGGGTTGGGGAACCTGTTCTTCGACCAGATGCAATCCTTGCCACTACGTCAGGAAATGCTCGACCGCCACGTCTTCTACGATGGCCGGCTAATAAGCACCGAGATCCTGACTGCTTTGTTGGAGAACTATGCGCAGCCGCGTCCGATGACGGCGGACGAGCGCAGTGCATTCCTGACCGGCATATTCCGGGCGAGTGGTTGGTTGCCCCGGTGATTACTCCAACGGTTGATTGCAGAGCAGGCAAGGCAGGTCAGAACTCGGCTCGCTCCTTGATTGCAGCCAGAAAGTCTGCCTCGTGCTCGAGAGCGGTTGATTCCAGCCCCTGAAGCTCTTCAAGCCAAGCGGTCACCCGCTCGCGATCGTCCAGTCCGGCGGCGTTGATGCGGACGTTCATCGCCGCTGCCGTGAGTGAGGCGCGCGCCATCGCCCCGGCTGATCCGGCGTCGCTGACGGCGTTGGCATTCCCGCTTCGGGCTGCTTCCAGTGCCAGAGCCAGCGTAGCGACTGCATCCCGGCAGACCTGCAACGGCACTTCAGCCGCATTGACCGTGGCCTGTTTGATCGACAAAGCACGCTCCGCCTGCTCGGTTTTGCTCTCCTTTGGCAAGCGGTAAGCGGCCATGACCCCTTCGAAAGCTTGAGCATCCCTGGTCACAGCTTCCTCTAAACGCAGACGCAGGTTCTCCGCTTGACTCAGGATGAGTTGCATCTGATCCGCGACAGCGGCGTATTTCTTCTTGCCGAGCGTGACCCGGGCGACCATGGCGACAAGGCTGGCTGCCATCGCGCCGGCGTAGGCGGCAGCAGATCCGCCGCCTGGGGTAGGATCACCTGAGGCAAGCTCTCCCAGGAAGCGATCGGGGCTGGGCTCTTGTGCAGCAGCAAAGAGGCGTGTCTCCAGCACCTGGTCTGGTTCGAACTGATCCAACTGCAGGTACCAACGGGCGGCCTCGATCAGGGCTGCCTGTGGGATCAACCCAACGAGTTCAGAGTGGTCCACCTGGACCCCGTGGCGCTGTGCTTCACGCCGGATATGTTCAACGACCGGTGCCAGCGGCGTGCGCGAGTAGTCGGTCAGGTTCATTGAAACCTGGGCCTGGCCGTCAACCAGCATGCCAAGCGCCTTGACGAACCTATAGCCGCCGGACGAATGCCGGACAGTGCGGGCGATTTCCTGCGCAATCGCCACATCCCCTGTCGCCAAGTAGACGTTATACGCGATGAGCGGCACGCGCGCGCCAATCACCACCGCTCCAGCAGGCCCCAGGGTTTTCGGGCCAAAATCAGGCTCCCGTTCCGGATCCTGTTCGATAGCGATCTTCAAACCTTCATATTCACCCCGCCGCAGGTTCGCCAGGTTCTCCCGATCAGGGCGTGTGGCCGCTTTTTCATAGAGGTAGACGGGGATATCAAGTTTTTCTCCCACTCTTTGTCCAAGCTGCCTGGCCAGTTCGACGCACTCCTCCATTGATACATCCTGAATCGGAACGAAAGGAACAACATCCGTGGCGCCGATACGTGGATGTTCGCCTTTATGATGGTTGAGGTCGATGAGTTCTGCGGCGCGGGCAATGCCGGCGTAGGCTGCCTCGAGCACAGCCTCAGGGCGGCCGGCGAATGTGATCACTGAGCGATTGTGATCTGGATCCATATGGCGGTCGAGGACATGCGCACCCTGAACGGCAGCAATCGCTGCCTGGATCTCATCGACAACTTCGCTTCGACGGCCTTCAGAGAAGTTTGGAATGCACTCAACGATTGGCTGATCCATGGCTGTCCTTTCGCTGCAGGTCCGATAGCGATTATAGCCCAGCCCTTGATCCAGGATGGAGCATCGCGGGAGACAAACCACTAAGGAGAGCTAACGCCGCGCCAGACCCGATCAAGTGTCTGCAGCGCAGTAAGGTTTCGCACCGGCCAGGCGCGCAGCATCGCCTCCGGGTTGCCGAATTCGTTCACTCCGAAAGTCAGGTGTGCGTTATCTTCATCCAGTCCGTTCGAAGGGAGACCCTGTACCGCTTTCCAGAAATTCCACAGAGGCAGTTGGTACTCCTGTGAAAGGTGGTAGAGGGTGCGGTTGACGCTGCCGTTGCCCTCGAGGTTGTCGGCCTTCAACCCAATGATCGGCACCACGCCCTGCTCGAGTGAGTATTCGACGATCTTTCGCAGCTGGCCCTCGAATTCATCCAGGTGCAGGTAGTCGTTTGTGCCGAGTAAGATGAAGACATAGCTCGGGCGGTGGATATGGAACTCGCAAACGAGAGGCGTCTCCCCGGGCTGACATAGCGTTGGATCAGCCCACAGCGGTGCGAAGACCGAAGCGGCGTTAAAACCCTGGCGGGCCGCAAGGCTCTGGCGAGCGAACGATCCCTTGAAGTAGTCGATCACTTCCTGCAGGTCAATATAAGGGCCCAAATCATAGGTCGCCGGTTCCTGATCGAACGGTGCTAGGAACCAGTTCGTGAAGGTTTCCGAATCGCCGACCTTCGAAAACGCGTGTGGATCATTACCCAGTGATTGGCCCAGTTCATACACTCTGCGCATCGCCGGGCTGACTTCGGGCAGGATCGGGGCTGCCTGCCACGTATCCGGGTCGGGTGTCGAGGTGGCCGGAACAGCTGTTGGTCCTTCGGGCAGAGCGGTGGCCGAGGGCTGTGCTGTGGCGGTCAGCGGAGGAGAAGTCCTGGTAACGGGCTGCCCTGTGGAGGTGTTCGCGGCAGTCGGAGTTATGCCGCTGCAGCTGGAGAGTAATCCAGCCAACAGGAGGGCCAGGGTAGCGAAACCGGTTTGAGTATATTGCGTGCGAGTTTTCAGGGCAGGTGACATGGGGAAGAGTCTAACATGAAGCTAGCTCTCAGGAGAGGTCAGGCTGGTCCCTCGGTAAACCTAGCGCTTTACCGTTAGCAGGGTTGTATGCCTGCGTGGGAATCACACAAGGCCATCGTTATAATCAAGATTCCATGTTTGTCGCTATGATCGAACGGGACTAAATTACCAATTAGGTAGCTCTTGGAAGCGGATAGGGATGATATTGTCTATACGGCCAATCAGGTTGGCTGACCTATCGCCTCGCCGGCGTGATTCCGTATCCTTTCCAGGCTGGCCAGGATAGGCGCGTCGGGTCATCCGAGGAGCCATGATCGCAAGGATCGAGAGTCGCACGGATCACGGCCGATCCGCACCACCATAGCGAGTGGACACCCATGGGAGTGGATATGATGCAGCATCGCAGGAACATCGTTTTTGGACTAGCGCTTTGGGCCACCCTGACGGGATTGTGGATAATCACGGTCTATGCCCAGGGCGGCGGTATCATCGAATCCTTCAATGACCCTGCTCTTCCCGGGTGGGAGATTAGCCCTCCAGCCGAAATGATAGACGGCAGTCTGCAGCTTGGACCCACCGGCGCAGCTCACCTGCCCCAGCCCATCGGTGATGCGCTGGTAGCTGTGCAAGTCAGGAGGCTAACTCCTGGTGGGGGGATTCAGGTCCGGTATCGAGTCTCAGAAACCGGGGCATACGCCCTTCAGATAGAAGTAGATCAACTCAGGATCGTGCGTGAGCAAGCCGGAATATCGACAATATTAGCCGCCTCCGTTATCGAATTTCCACAAACAGCGTGGATCACCATCGAGCTTGTCCTGCGCGGCAGCCAGCAACAGATCTCGATCCCCGAGATCGGCGTTGAACTGGCCGCGTTCGACCCTGATCCGCTTCCAGCCGGTGGACTCATTTTCTATGCCGCGGGGGAGACCAGCGCACAGTTCGATAACCTGACTGTGCATGCGGTTGAAGTCCCTGCGGCAGCCAACCCGGAAGCCCCTGCAACAGAAGCTGATCAGCAAACCGCTCCTGGCGCAGTGCTCGAAATGCCGGATTATGGGCGGCTAACGTGGGTCCGGCTGGGCGGCCCTCCCGGTGGGCTGGGGTACGACATCCGCATGCAGCCCGACGATCCGGACATTATGTACGTCACGGACGCCCACGCCGGTATACACAAGAGCGGCGACGGTGGCAAGACCTGGTTTCCGATCAATGAAGGCATCGATCAATTTTCCGGCGGCATCTATCCTGTCTTTTGTGTCACGATCGATCCGCACCAGTTCGACACGATCTGGATCGGGACGCAGTTCACCGGCCGCATCTACCACAGCACCGACGGAGGCGAAACCTGGGAGGCACGTGATAATGGTGTTGCTAGTGAGGGGCGCAGTGTACGCGGTATCACCATTGATCCGAACGATCCAGAGACAATCTACGCAGGTGTGGAAGTGGCCAGCGCAGCCTGGGCCGGGAAGAACATCACCAGACGCTTCGACCTGACTCAGGGTGAGGTCTACAAGAGTGTGGACGGCGGCCAATCCTGGCGCCGGATCTGGAGCGGGGATAACCTGGCGCGCTATATCTGGGTCGATCCTCGCGATAGCAAACGGCTCTACGTTTCGACCGGGATCTTCGACCGCGATGCGGCGAATTCGGATATTCCCCATGGCGAATGGGGTGGCGTGGGCATCCTGCGTAGTACCGATGGCGGTGCCACCTGGGAGGTACTCGACGAGCGCAACGGACTGGGCGGACGCTACGTTCCCAGCCTGTTTATGCATCCCGAAGACCCTGATATGCTTCTGGCTGCAGTCACGGGCACCGGTGATACCCCCGGCGCCTACCTGACACGCAATGGTGGTGATACCTGGACGCTTGTCCTGGCGATGCCGGAAGGCTTTGGCGCCGAGGCGGTAGAGATCGCTGTCAGCGACCCCAAAATCTGGTACATTGCGGCCGAGAGCCGGATCTGGCGCAGCGATAATGCGGGTGAAACCTGGCAGGAATTTCCAATGCGGACCAGCGACCGGCCAGCTGGGCTTCCGATCGATCTGCAGGTCGATCCACGCGATCCCTACCGCATCTTCGTAAATAACTACGGCGGGGGAAACTTCTTGAGCGAGAACGGCGGTGAAACCTGGGTGGAAGCCAGCCATGGGTATACCGGACTGGTCGTCTATAGCGTAATCGTAGACCCAGCCCAATCTGGAATGATAATGGCGAAGAATTTCCAATCGCTGGACGGCGGCGAGACCTGGACGCCGCTCCCTGTTCCCGAATTCGAGGCATATGCCCTATGGCCGGCGGATTCGCCGGATGATATACGCGTGCTAGGCGGCTCGGTTGAGCTCTGGGCGGGCAAAATTGGTTCGCCGGGTTGGAGCTCGATGCCGATCGTTGATCTGGCGGCTGAACTGGCGGCAGGCCGCATCGATGATGAGCGCATGCTAATCGCCGCGATCGGTGTTTCATCGGCGGACAACCAGGTGATCTTTGCCGGATACGCTCACGGAAATTGCGCCCAGGGCATCTGGGAGCGCTGCCTCGGTGTGTCCACCCCTGGATTCTTCCGCTCAATGGACGGGGGCAGCCTTTGGGAGCGGCTCGAGAATGTGCCCTGGAATCCATACGCCACGCTAAGCATCGAGGTGGACCTGCAGCATGCGGGTAGGTTGTATGCCGGGACCGCCGCCGGGCTGTACCGCAGCGATGATGACGGCGAGAGCTGGACTCACTTAAAGGACCTGGATCGGGTCACAGGCCAGGTGCCGGTGATCGATTGGTCCCTCCTGCCGACCGGCCTCGAATCACCTATCGTTTACGATGTGCGTGTCGATCCCAACAACACTGATCTGATCTATGCTGCAGCCTCTCCGGGCGGGGTCTACCGCAGTGAAGACGACGGGACGACGTGGTCTCAGGCTGCGGCCGGCATGGATCCAAACGAGCCAGTCTACGTTGTCGAACCAGATCCATTCCGCGCCGGTGTCGTCTATGCCTCGTCGATGGTCTCTGGAGTGTTCGTCAGCACCAACAGCGGCGAATCGTGGTCGCTGCTTTCGCAGGGCTTGGAAATCCACAACATACGCGGCCTGGCGATCTCCGGTGATGGGCGCCATATCTACGCCGGGAGCGCAGGTGGCGGTGTATACCGCCTCGATCTGACCGGCGAGCCGCCAGCACCTGCGCATGCTCCGGCCGCAGCGTCGCAACCGGCAGCCCCAACGGCTGGTCTTGAACCAGATTTGACTGCGGAAGCTGTCCCCTCGGCCGAACCGGAGGATGGCTTCCGGTTGCCTTGCATCGGCGGCAGCCTGCCGTTGTTGATCCTTGCAGGAGCGGTCCTGCTGGGCAGAGGATGGCGTGGACGTGAGAGTTAGTATTTACAGCGTGAATGCGGTCGCTCGCCGAGCGAGGTTGCGGCAAATGGAAGTTGCCTGGGAAGGGTGGACGTCGAGATGCGTTGGCCGAATGACAGGCGTCGCCTCTTCTGGGAGCGATCGCCATGGGGTTGGATTTGTGTTTAATCGGCTGCCGGACTTGCGTGTCCTTGCAGGGGTCGCTGTATTGCTGCTTGCGAGTTGCACGAAGGGCATGCAAGCGGCGCCGGAGGCAATGTATGCGTCCATGGCTGCACCTGAGCCAAGTCCAACGGCAGCAGTTGTGATCGAAATGGATGAAGGTGTCATCGCGGGCCATGTGATTGATGAATCCGGGCCTGTGGCTAGCGCGGTGATACGGATCCAGAGCACGGATCGCCAGACCCAATCCGATGCGCATGGTGCGTTCGCCATCGCTGTGAATGGGTCCCCAACGAAGACGGTCAACCTAACGGGATGGGCAGAGGGATATTTTTGCGCCGGTCCGGTACCAGTAGCTCCCGGGGAGCAGGATGTCGTCATCGAACTCCACGCGCATTCGGATCGGGACAACAGGGAATACATATGGCTGCCTTCCTTCTCCCAATCCGGAAAGGGAGAAGCACAGGGCTGTGCGGAATGCCATAGCCGCGCCGGCACCGATCTGGAGATTTCGCTTCCGGTGGACGAGTGGGTGTTAGACGCCCACGCCCATTCAGCCACCAACCTGCGCTTCCTGACAATGTACAATGGCACGAATCTGTTGGGCGAACAGAGCCCGCCGACGCGCTACGGATATAATCGTGATTATGGGTCATTTCCGCTTCCGCCTAATCCGAACCAGCCGTATTTCGGACCAGGATACAAACTGGACTTTCCTGAAACGATGGGCAACTGCGGTGCCTGTCACCTTCCTGCGGCGGCTATCGATGACCCCTACGGGGTCGATCCCAACCAGGTCACAGGTGTTGAATCCGAAGGCGTGCCATGTGATTTCTGTCATAAGGTATGGAACGTCAATCTCGATCCGGAGTGTGGGCTGCCTTACACGAACATGCCAGGGGTGCTCTCGATGTCATTCCGCCGACCCTTCGAAGGCCACCAGTTTTTCACTGGGCCTTATGATGATGTGGCGCCCGGTGAGGATACCTATTCGGAACTACAGACAGCGAGCGCATTCTGTGCTGGATGCCACTTCGGGGTCTTTTGGGACACGGTAATTTATAATTCCTTCGGCGAATGGCTGCAGAGCGCCTACAGCGATCCATCCTCGGGTCAGACCTGCCAGGACTGTCATATGCCACACACGGGTGCCGAACAATTCGCCGCTACAGCGGCTGGAGGCTTAGCGCGTGATCCGAATACGATCTTCAGTCATCGCATGCTCGGCAGCACGGACCTGGAGTTCTTAAGGGAGGGTCTCGCATTCGATGCTACTGCGGTCCGGAGTGATGCGACAGTACAGGTAGAAGTCGAGCTGATCAACGACAATACAGGTCATAAATTTCCCACGGACAGCCCGCTGCGCCAGTTAATCCTCGTCGTCGAGGTCCGCGACGAGCAGGGCGTGGCGCTGGATCAGGTTGACGGACCAACGGTGCCGGCGTGGGCCGGTGTGGGTGAGGAAGAACGAGGATACTACGGCGATCTGCCGGGGAGTGGATATGCGCTGATCCTGCGCGAGATCTGGACCGGCATCTCGCCGAGCGGCGCGTACTGGAACCCAACCCAAGTTGTCGAAGACACGCGCCTGGAACCCTTCGAAACGGTTCGCACGGCCTATGCGTTTAATGCAGCGGGACATGAAGGGCTCACAGTCAGTGTCCAGCTTTTTTACCGCAGGGCGTTCATCGAATTGTCAGATCAGAAGTCATGGGAGAACGAAGACCTGATTCTATACGAGGAGACAATCAGTCTCACAAATTGAGGATCCACGATGATCTTTGAATCTCTTCTCCCATTAATTCGAGACTGGTTATGTAAGCTCCGCTTAAGAACCAGCGGATACAATTCCGTTAGTCCAAAAATACACCGCAAGAGACTGAGGAGTGACATGCCATCTAGAAGCCGCAGAGCATGGATCGCAATAATTGGCTTGATCCTAGTGCTCACTGCCTGCTCGCCCGGTGCTCCAGCACCACCGCCGACGCAAGCAGCCCAACCCCCATCCGCAGGTTCGGTCCCGTCGGCGCAGGAAGGTGCGACGCCAGGATCTGCCGTTAACGCGGCGGAACCCTCCGCGCCGACTCTCGTCCCGGTCAAAACAACCCTTGAGGCTACCGACCCGGCTACGGTCGATCTAGCCTCCGGTGGTCCGCTCCTGGTGGAGTTTTTCGCATTCTGGTGACCACCGACCTGTCGAGCAATCGCGCCCATTGTGCATGGGCTTGAGGCACAGTATGCAGGCAAGGTCCGCTTCGTTTATCTCGATATCGATGATCCAGACACGACACCCTTCAAACGTGAACTGGGATACCGGGTCCAGCCGAATTTGTTCCTATTAGACGGAGATGGCAATGTAGTTCAGCAGTGGCTGGGAAGGGTTATTGCCGCAGATCTGATGCCGGCACTCACCGCGATCTCCGAGTAGGGCAGCGGATACATGAATGTGAACGGCGGCTCGCATGAGCTGCCGTTCTTACTTTGCTGAGGAGCTATTCCTTACCAAGCTCCCGCTTGGCGATCACCATCCGCTGAACCTCACTCGTGCCTTCACCGATCGTCATCAGCCGGGCGTCGCGATACATGCGCTCGACCGGGTACTCAGTGCTGTAGCCATAGCTCCCCAGGATCTGGATCGCATTGCGGGTGACCTTTTCTGCCATCTCGCTTGCGAAAAGTTTGGCGATAGCCGCTTCGCGGTTATAGAATTCTCCCCGTTCCTTGAGCCACGCGGCCTGCAGGACAAGCAGCCTGGCAGCCTCGATCTGTACAGCGGCATCCGCGATCATCCACTGAATTGCCTGGTGGTGGGAGAGCGTTTTACCAAAGGATTCGCGTTCGCGGGCATAGCGGATAGATTCTTCGTGCGCCGCCCGGGCTATTCCAACGGAAAGAGCGCCGATGCTGATGCGCCCCCCATCCAGTGTCTGCAGGGTCTGACGCAACCCATGACCCGGTTCTCCCAGGATGTGATCCTCTGGAACCCGGGCCTCATCAAAGGTCAGGGCGTGGGTGGGAGATGCACGCACACCCATTTTCTTCTCTCCAGAATGGATGTGCAGGCCGGGTGTCCCCGCCGGCACTACGATCAAGCTTAAAGAGCGCGAGTCCCTTGCCTCGCCTGTACGGCAGAGGGTGATGATGATCGCGGCATGGCTGGCATTTGTGATCCAGGCCTTGCTGCCCCGGATGACCCATTCACTACCATCCTTGATGGCGGTTGTTTCAATCCCACCAACGAGATCGGATCCCGCACCAGGTTCGGTCAAGGCCAGCGCCCCAAGGCCATCACCCTGAGCCAGTCCAGGAAGCCAGCGTTCCTTCTGCTGCTGGTTTCCGAAGTGACTGATCGGCGCGCAACCCAGACCATTGTGGGCAGCAACCGAGAGACCCGTGCCTCCATCCGCCCAGCCGATTTCCTCGATGGCGATGGCGGCACTGATCGCATCGACCGCGGAACCACCAAATTCTTCCGGGATGTTCAAACCAAGCAGGCCGAGCGGAGCCATTTTTAGGAAGGCATCCTTGTTAAGGCTGGCGTCCCGGTCGTACTCCGCAGCGAATGGCTTGATCTGCTCTGCGCAAAATTCATGCACGGCTGTCTGCCACATGCGTTGTTCTTCGGTGAGGTCGAAGTCCATAATTGGATTCTCCTGCTTGAATTCGCTAAAGTTTCTCGCTCAAGTTCCGGATTTCAACCAGCACCTCCGGGTTCACCAGCGCTGATGTATCACCCGGATCCTGGCCAAGGTAGGCGGCGCGGATCATGCGCCGCATCACTTTTGCATTGCGTGTCTTGGGTAGATCTGATACGAAAAGGACCTCGCGTGGGGCAAGTGGCTTGCCCAGTGAGCGGCTCACCAGGCTGCGGATGGCCACTTCCAGGCCGGGCTCAACCTCGATCCCCGGGACAGGGACACAGAAGATAACGAGGGCGCTGCCCTTGATTTCATCTGGCAAGCCGATCGCGGCAGCTTCGGCGATCTGCGCATGGCCAACCACGATAGACTCGACCTCGGCCGGTCCCAGTCGCTTCCCGGCGATCTTAAGGGTGTCATCCGACCGGCCGAGGATGAACCAGGAACCGTCCGGGTCGAGGCGGGCAAAATCCCCATGAACCCAGACTTCGGGCCAACGCGACCAATAGGTATCCAGATACCGTTGCTGATCCTGCCAGAAGCCGCGCGTCATCCCGATCCAGGGCGCTTTGATCACCAGCTCCCCGACCTCGCCCCGCACCGGCTGGCCGGCTTCATCGAACACGTCAGCGGCGATCCCCGGGCAGGGAGCCGAAAAGGCACAGGGCCGCAGGGGCAGGATCGGGTTGCCCATCAGAATCCCGCCTGAAATTTCCGTGCCGCCGGAGTAATTAATGATCGGCAGCTCGCCGCCGCCCACTGTCTCAAACAACCACATCCAGGGATCCAGGTTCCAGGTTTCCCCGGTGGAGGCAAAGGTTCGCAGCGCGCTCAGGTCATGGGTACGGCCTGGATCGAGACCGAGCGGCATCTGCGTTCGAGCGAAGGTCGGGGAGAGACCGAGCACATTCACCGCATGCCGCTCGCAGATCTGCCACACCCGATTCGGGTCCGGATAATCTGGTGCCCCATCGTAGAACAGGCACGCCGCACCCAGCAGCAGGGCTCCAAACAGCAGCCAGGGACCCATCATCCAGCCCATGTCGGTCATCCAATAAATCAGGTCGCCCGGGTGTACATCAGTGCCGAAAGCCATATCCTGGGCTGCCTTGACCGGGAACCCGCAGTGTGTGTGCACGGCTCCCTTTGGCCGCCCGGTCGTGCCGGAAGTGTAGATGAGCATCAGCACATCTTCTGTGGCAGTATCGGCAGTTTGCATGCCCGCTGCGGCGTTCGCCATCAGGTCGTGCCACCAATGATCCCGACCGGTCGTTATGGGCACCTCGAGGCCTGTGGAGCGGACGACGATCAGCGACCGGAACACAGCCAGGTCGCCCGCGGCCTCATCGGCGATCGTCTTCATTGGGACCGTACGACCGCGGCGTTTGTGCCCATCGACGGTGATCAAAGCTACCGCACCAGCATCCCTCAGGCGGGTGGCAAGTGCCTCGACGCCGTACCCCGAAAATAATGGCAGGATGACGGCTCCGATCCTGGCGATTGCAAGCAGAGCGACGGCAATCTCCGGGATCATCGGCATATACAGCCCGATGACGTCTCCTCTTCCCAGCCCGAGGGTGCTTAAAGCACTCGCGGCCAGGTTGACCTGCTGATCGAGTTCTGCATATGTCAGGCTGCGGCTATCGCCGGATTCCGATTCCCAGACGATCGCTCGATCGAGGCCGCGTCCCTTGAGAATCTGCTGATCAAGGCACGATCGCACGATATTTAAACGTCCACCCACGCACCACTGCGGGAGGGCGATGCCCTGTGCCAGATCGATGACTTGCTCATAGGGTGTTTCAAATCGGATGGAGAGGTAGTCGAGGATGGCAGAGGTGAACCAGCCCACATCCCCGGTCGATCGGAGCATAAGCTCGTCGTAGTTCTCCAGGCCATGCTGGGCCATGAATGCTGTCAGATGCGCCCGCGCCAGATGCGCTGCGCCCGGCTGCCAGACGAATGATTGCCCGGCATCCTTGCCTGACATGCCCATCTCAGCCCACCTCCTTTGTCCGGATCAGCCCCTGAATTGTTCGGGGAGATTTTCTACCGTGCTAAAAGGTGTTCGTACCAGTAGTGCACTACGTCTTCAGCCAATTTGCCATCAATCGACGCGGATTTATCCTGCAGGATGGGTCCCGGGTTAAAACCGCGGACGCTGAACCCGAATAGCCGGGATTGATCCTGCGCGGCAAGCATGAGCGCATTCAGCGAGGCAGCCTGCGCCGGCATATCCACCGCCAGATCGGGATCGACAAGCGCGCCCTGATCGAAATCAGCAGCAGGGCGGCAGCTGCCATCCGGCGCCGGTGCGCAGGCCAATGCTGAACCCGGGATGGAAAGGAATTCCGCACTGAGGGTGATCGGTAAGTTGGTAAGTTTGGGGTCGGCCAGCAAGGCCTCCAATTCGAAACGCGCAGATTGCTGTAGCTGCTCGAAGGCGAGATTTGGGTCGCTGGCGAGCGGGGCATGCCAGTAAAGGCGCACCTCATCAAACGCATCCAGGAATGGTGGCGGGGCCTGGAGGTCATCCCGCACCTCGAGCTCCGCAACAAGACTCCCGCCATAAGTGCTGCGGATCTCCTGGATGATCGCCCGCCAAAGCGTTTCGCTCTCTGCTGGGACACCTGACGGCTCGCCATTTGCTAGGCTCCCAGCGGGAAGTGCTGGCGCGACGCTGTGCAGATCGAGGATCAATCTTTGAACGCCCTTTTCGGCCGCCAGACGTGCGGCTGAAAGCAGGAGCGACCGGTATTCTTCGTACCACAGAGTCCACCACTCGGGATCACGTGTAGCAGATTCCCAAAAAACATCACCAGTCATTCCTTTCAAATCCATTGTGGGGCGCAGATTAACCTGTAAACCCCTTCTATACGCGAGATCGATCCACCCGCCCAGTTCTGTGAGAAACGGTGCCCGGGATGGATCGAGGCCAAGCGATGGATACGGATTTTGAGCCATGAGAGTCCACGCGGGGTTGAACGTGACACTGCTTGCGCCCAGTCCGGTGATATGGTCCAGTGCAGCGGGCAAACTCAATTGCCAATTGAGCCGGTAGCCTTGCACAAGTTCAATCCCGAGCTCGTAGCCTCCACGCGCGGCCACTGGCACAGCCACAACCGGACTTGGGTCGAGTTCACCCTGGAACCACTGCCAGCGTTCGACCTGCTCCTGGATCAACGCACTGGATGAGTCAAGGTCAAGTGGGCGTCCTGCTGCCACCGGGCCGACCGTCTCAGAATCATCGGCCATCCCGCAGGCCAACGCCCGGCAGTAGCGGTAGCGCAGATCCGTGTTCAAGGAACGCGGGCTGAACAATTCAAAGGAGTATTGATCCACTCCATCCGGCCACATGAAGAGCGGCGTAAACCACTGTCCGGCGTAGAATTGGATCCCCAGACCCCCTTCGTCGGGTGTGATGGCCGGTACGGATACTTCGAAGCGGATCGGGTCCAGGTCCTCACTCTTCCACGTCAGCACATCGTCCCGCAGGATCGGATCCTGGCCCTGGAGGATCACTTGACGCGTCACCCAGGCGCCCTTATCTCCGCGCTCGGCATTCCAGAAACCATCACCCAGTGAATATTTATAGCGCAGGTCCATCCCTTCATACAGCGTGAGGATGGCCAGGAAGTGGTTCTGGTCGACCCGCACCATCTCCTGCATATGTGTGCTCGCCACCTGCATTCCGCCGGGTAAATCGAGCAAGCGCGAGCCGAGCTGGGATACATTTCCAGCGATGCGCACCACGGCTTCGGCTGGGGTGTCAGGCGGGACTGTCACCTCGAACGTGACCTGTATAGCTTGTGCAGGTTCGAGTTCCAATTCGACAGGCGTGGAGGCGCCAGCTGCGATTAATGCTCCCTGCTGGCGCGGCAGGTACGCGCCGGAAGGGCTGAAGATCGTGATGTGGTGCAGACCCGGTGCAAGGCCGTCGATCCTGAATTTTCCTTCGCCGTCGCTGAACGCGACTTTTCCACCGGCAGTGATCACCATCTCCGGCAGCGTTTCACCGCTGAGGGCGTCGCGCACCTGGCCCAGGATCCGGCCAACCTGGACTTCTGCAGTCTGGATCGACCATCCGGCGATGACATCGCTCAGGTGGACCGGCCCGGAGACATAAGCCGTCCGAAAGCGGATTGGCTGATGATCGCTGGAGACTTCCGTTGCTTCTTCAGGAGATGTCAGGATGTAGCGGTAATAAAGCAGCGTCCCCACCGGTGGGGTGATGCTGGCCTGGTAATGTCCATCTGGTTGCCGGTCGAGCGGCACGGGGAGGGTGTTGTAATCCAAACCTGTGACCGGATCGAGCATGAGTAGTGAGATCTTGGCATTGTCAGGGGTGCCAGAAGGGGGGATCACGTCCAGAATCACCTCAGCCGCAGGTGCCAGGGTTGTCTCGGAGTCAACCGGAACTCCGGGCGGCAGCGAAGCCGGCTGGGGAGTGCAGCTGGCAACCATAATCAGGATAATGACCCAGGAAAAGGCACGGGTCCGGAAAGTCATCATGGGCGAACCTCGATTTGCTCAATCAGTTGACGGCATAGATCGGCATTAGCGATGCGTCCGACCGGGATTCGACTTGTATGGATGTGCTCGCCGTCACGGTAGCGAAGCTGCAGGTGTCCGGCATGGATCTCCGCGTCCACGACTTGCCTCCAGACCAGCTGCCTTTTTCGCAACTTGAGGCCTTGCGGGTGGAGTGTGATGGGCCCGAAATCTATCGCCTGACCCTTTGCCAATTGACGCCGGTAAGCGTTCAGCAACCGGGGGAATACCTGATCCTTGACCTGCTTGATCAACGCATGGAGATCTGATAGCGCACCTGTAAGGTGATGTTGAACCCCATCATTGGTCTTCAGGGTAAGCACGGATCTATCGCCCCAGAACCAGCCAGGCAGGCCGTAGCGTATGACCGTAAAGCGGATGTCATCGATCGAGCTCCAGGGTACGAAAATGACCCGCTTTCCACCTCGTATAATCATCCCGCGAGGATGGGTCGATACCTGATGCCGGGCTTCGCGTTGATGGAGGTAAAGTTGGAGCCCGCCGAACCCGGTGAAGACCAGTGCACCTGTGAGGAAAGGCTGAGCGAAACGCCAGACGACGGCAGGGCCGAAATATGTGTAGGCAAAATTCCAGCGGTAGATAGCGAGACCGACGCATACCAAGGTTGCAATCGCACTGAGGGCGATTAAGAGCGAGCGCTGTCGGAGTCTTTCCTTACGGACCATATAGACTGCCAGGGGAGGACCTGGATCCAGCTTCCGTGATTGATGAACCTGCGCATGGGTTGTGTCCACGGCTGGCTCAGAGCACTCGCCCGAGGGCGATGGCTACCAGGTAGGCGGCCGATCTCAGCCCAACACCGGTGAGTGCAGCCGTGCGGCGTTGTGTCGGGGAAAAAGCGCTCCCCAAACCCAACCCGATTGCGAAGACGCCGAAGCCGATGGAGATACCCAGGATATAAACACCCAATGAGCTTGCCATCAAGGTTGAGGCGAGGAGATCCCCGGCCAGGCTGATGATCCCCAGGGTGCGCGCGACGAGGGCGAGCGTATCTGAGCGGTTGGGGATCACCTCTAGGATGTCAGCCAAATCCGGATCGAGGCCGGTCATGTCCCCGGTGCCGTAGAGCATCCTGTACATGAAGAATTGATTGAGCGCGGTCACCACGATGACCAGCCTGATGAGCGCGATGACGATGATTTCCAGCGTTCCATTGCCAAACAGCAAGGAGAGCGGGTCGGGTCCGAGCAAGGCTCCTACGCCCGGGGTCAGATTTGCGAGTGAAAGTCCCCAGATCATGCCCGTCAGTGCCAGGAATATCGGTTGGGGTTGGATCGTCATTAGAAATGCGGCCACGACCCAGGGTAAAAAGGCGAGTGGGAATCGGAAGCGGAGCAAACCATAGGAGAGCAGCCCCATCGCTCCGAGCAGTAAAGCCCACAAGCGCTGGGTGCGCAGAAGCCTGGTCCGGGCCAGGAGCAGGTTTGGGTGATCGAGCGCAAGCTTCGCTTTCAAGGGTGAAGACTCCAATTTCCCGGGCGGTACTGGCTGCCTTGCGCGGCGCGATCGATGCCGAAGGAACGTTCCACGCAGGCTGATAGCCGCCCTCAGGCGGGTGTGAAATATACGTCCGTTGGTTTGAGTTTACTGTTACGCAGAAAACCAGGTTTGACTTCAAGCCCGATCCAGTCGAGTGAGGCTTGCTCTGGATCCATCCCCATCAACCGGGTGAGGAAGAGCGTATTGACATCATCGAACTCAATCAAGGCCAGCACGAAGGGAGTTTCAGGCAAGAATTCCTCCGAACCGAAGAAGCATACTGTAAAGGCGTGGATTCTCGCCGGCCGGTCAGTCAGATCGATCCAGTCCGTCTCCTTCCCGCTGAACATGTCATGCCCGCGCGGCGTGGCGTAGGTATAGCCGCTATTCGCATCGCGGGTTCCGAGAAGAACTTTGTTCGAAGCGGCTGCGAACCAGGGGCTGTCCTGCCCGTAGGAATGCAGGTAGGTGATGGCATAGTCCTGCTCGATTTGCAGCGGGGCCATGCGCTTAAGAAAGGCGAGCGAGTCCGGATCCCGTTCAACAGGGAAGGGAACGCCATGAACGATGTACCCGCCCAGGCCGTCTGGGCGACGATCAGGTTGTTTGGCCATGATTAACCCTCCCCTTCCAAGATGCTGACGGTGACATACGTGCCTGTGCCGGCATGTGAGTGGATGGCACCCCGTTTTGCATCCTTGACCTGGAGTTTTCCATCATTGAAGTGCTTCTTGATCGTGCCCTGTAGCTGCCACAGGGCAAAAACGGCCTGCATCAATCCGGTGGCGCCTACCGGATGGCCACAGGCGATCAACCCGCCGGATGGATTTATCGGGCAGGCTGGATCCTCGGGCAGTTTCATGCCGTAGTCGATCCCAGGCATATGCGCTTTGCCCGAAGCAGCGAAGGGGCCGCCTTCCCCGTAGCGGCACAAGCCGAGGTCCTCGTAGGTCTGGATCTCACTTGATGTGTAGGCATCATGCAGCTCGATAAAATCAAGCTCGCCCAGCGGATCGGTCACTCCAGCTTGCTTGTAAGCCATATTGCCGGCAGTTCTGCCAGCCCGGAAAGAATGGATGCCAGGGTAGCGGGTACCGTGATCCCAGAGTTTCTTGTAATAGCTTTGCGTGTCACCGCTTGACTTTTCCTGCTCGGTCGCGTAATCCCGCATGAAGGTCTCGTAGTCGAGATGCGGCCGGTCTGACATTCGCATCGCATCCGTCCCGCAGCCAATGCCAGAGACCCGCACAAGCGGCCGGGAGATCTTTGCGCCGGCTTTTTCGAGTTTGGCCAGGCCATCCTCTGAGACGAGGATCGTGGCAGCAGCCCCATCGGACATGACGCAGATATCAAGGCGGGTCAGCGGCCAGGCGACCATCGGCGCATTGCGAACATCATCGATTGTGTAGCGGCTGCGCTTCTGGGCATAGGGGTTGTAAAAGGCGTTGATGTGGTTCTTGACCGAGACATGCGCCATCTCTTCGACCGTGGTGCCGAACTCCTTCATATGGCGGGTGACCATCATGGCGTAATAGCCAGAATAAAAACCGCCGACCGGGTAATCAAAAGACACGTCGGAGGCCAATGCGATGAACTCGTTCCCCTTCCAGGTCTCGACGTGGCTCATGGTTTCGAAACCGTAAGCCACACAGATATCCATATGGCCAGAGGCGATCGATTTCCAGGCCTCCTGGAAACACAAGCCGCCGGTGGCGCCGCCGCCTTCCACGCGATGGGAGGGCTTTGGGCATAGCCCGAGGTAATCCTGGGCCATGATCCCAGCCATCAACTGACGGGTGAAGTGATCTGAGAAGTAGGAGGCGACCGATCCATCTACGAGGGCGGTAAAGGCCTCAAAATCCAAGCCAAGATCTTCGATGGCATAGTCGTATGCTTCCTTGACGATGGCCTGAAAGGTTTTGTCCGGTCGGGCTTTTGCGAACTTTGAAACCCCGCCGGAAAGTGCGTAGACTGGGCGCATGTAACACTACCCTCCTTCATCTATTGCGGCGACGCTGAGATTGTACTCCGGTCGGTGTGGGCGGGCAAAAACGTGGGCGCGGTAAGTAAAATTCTAGGATCCTGCCAGGGCTACCTGGAGTTGTGCAGGGGAGAAAATTCTCAGTCAGACGGTTTCGGCCGCCTTGAGCCGCCGCCGGCCAGCAAAGCTCGCCAGGCCAATGCTGATGAAGTAGAGCACGATCATCGGCAACATGACAAGACCCATATTGACAGGGTCGACCGTCGGCGTCACGGCTGCTGCGAGCACGGCAATCCCGAGGATGGCGAATCGCCAGCCGTGAATGAGAGAGCGGGCGTTTACGACGCCGATCGCGGCCAGTGCGTAGATGATGAGCGGGAACTGGAAGGCAATCCCGATCCAGAACATGAGCCCGGTGATGAAGCGAATGTAGTTCGCCGGACGGATCGCAGCGCTGATTCCCAGGAAATTGAGCAAGAACGGCAGTGCTGCCGGGAGCATGATGTAGTAGGCGAAGGCCACCCCCAGCAAAAAGAGCAGGGTCGCAGCCGGAATGGCGCTGAGGATGGTGAGGCGCTCTCTGCGCCGAAGGCCAGGGTTGATGAAGAGGAACGCTTCGCTACCGATATAGGGCATGGCGAGCGTGATGCCGCAGAGCAGGGCGACCCGCATGAAAGCCCCAAGGGATTCGGTGACCTCAATCGCCTGCAGGGCTTCGATCCCACCAATCGGCTTGGCGAGGAACTCGATCGCCTGACGTGTAAAGATTGTACTGATGAGGACGGTCAACACAAGCACGGCCACGGACCGCAGAACATGCCCGCGCAGCGCTTCCAGGTGGTCGATGAGCACAGAAGGTTGCTCGACGGTGCGGACGAATACGTCGGCGATCGGCGTGTCTTCGGGCTCCTGGTTGATGAAGTCGCCAATCGCCCGGTAAAGGCGGGCCAGCTGGCGAAATGGCCAGGAGACAATCCGCCACAGCATGCGAAAAGGCCATATCAGGGCGCGCCCGATCCGGCGCAGGCTGGTGCGGATCAACTTTCCGCCTCGTCCTCAGGTTTGGATGATACTGGCAGGGTTGACGCCGCCGTCGGTGGGACCGGCCGGGGATCCGGGGCCGGGGTCCATGCCTGTAATCCTTGTTTGATATCCCTGGCAGGGTCGGCCAGCTCCTCCCCGGTTTTGGTCATCTCCTTCCGAACCTGATCTAGCTCATCCAGCGCGGCTTCCCGCGCCAGTCGATTGGGAAGCGTGCGCAGCGTACGCGAGGCTTCATTCAATGTACGCCAGCTCTCAGAGCGGTAAAGCTGGTTCAGGAAACGTCCGATCGAACGCCCGGTCTTGCCCAGGTCACGTGGGCCGATCAGGAGCAGAGCAATGACCAGGATGAACAGTAATTCGGGACCACCAATACCGAATATTTCCATGATCTAATCCTGATTAACTTTCAAGAAGTTGCGGAGTTCCTGTTCTTGCTTGGCCAGTGTGCCCAGGACGCCGTTGATGAAGCGTGGTGAGGAATCGGACCCGAAGCGCTTGGCCAGTTCCACAGCCTCATTAATGGCAACCTTTAAGGGGGTCTCTTCGGAAACTGCCAGCTCCCAGAGCGCCATGCGCAGGATGTTGCGATCGAGGACTGCCAGCTGGGCAACGGGCCACTCAGGCGCGCTCCCCGCTATCCATTCATCGAGCTGGGTGCTGACTTCCAGCACACCCAGGACGATGGTCCGCAGGAATTCAATATTCTCATCGCTCATGCCGGCATTCATCTCGATGTGACGGGCGATTACCTCCGGGGCAGGATGACCGACGGTGTCGACTTCGTAGAGTGACTGGAGGGCGAGACTGCGAACACGCCGGCGTTCACGCTTCATGGTTGTGGATGAAGTTCATGATGGGCTTTGTTCGGTGAACTCGATATCTTCAATGTGCACGTCGATTCGGGCCACCTTCATGCCAATCATGTCCTCGATCGCGCGCGCAACCTCAGATTGCACTTTCCGGCTGACTTCGCGTACGTTCGTGTCAGCTTCCAGGATCAGGTAGAGGTCGACAAAGACCGAATCTTCTTCGACCTCGACCCGAACGCCCTCACCTGCTCCGCGACGGAAGAGCCGGTTTACACCCGCAGGGCCCGCCGCCATGCCATAGACACCCGGAACACTTAACGCGGTAAGGCGCGCCATGGTAACGAGTACGCCAGGTGCCATGGTCGTTGTCCCAGGAGCCCTGTCGCTTTTCTTCTCTTTTGCAGCCATACGTTACGCTCCGATCACATTGCCATGCCGCCGTCCACCGTCAAAACGTGGCCGGTTATATAGGATGCATCCTCCGAGGCCAGGAAGGCGACCGCACGGGCGATTTCTTCCGGTTGACCGATCCTCCCAAGTGGGATCACATCCACCATGCCGGATTGAATATCCTCAGGCACTCCAGACCAGATCTCGGTCTCTATGAAACCTGGCGCGACTGCATTTACAGTGATGTTGCGTGAGGCGACCTCTCGTGCCAGTGCCTTTGTGAAACCGATCTGTCCCGCTTTCGAGGCAGAATAGTTCGTCTGGCCGGCATTTCCCATGATCCCTGATATTGAGGTGATATTGATGATCCTACCATAGCGTTTTCTCATCATATGCCGGACGGCTGCCTTCGAGCAATAGAAAGTTGAAGCAAGGTTCGTTTGGATTACCGAAGACCAATCATCTTCGCTCATGGTCATGATCAACCCATCGCGGGTGATGCCGGCATTGTTCACCAGTATATGAAGGTCACCGAATGTCTCAATGGTCGTTTTAACCAACGCGGCAGCAGATGCAAGATCGCTCACATCCGCCTGAACGGCGGCTGCTTTCGAACCATTCTCCACGATTGCAGATACGACCTGCTCTGCTTCCTGCTGGCTGGCATTGTAATTCACGATGACCTTCACCCCGCGCACACCGAGCTCGAGCGCAATCGCCCGACCGATACCGCGCGAGGCCCCGGTCACCAGGGCAACTTGGTTGGCAAGGTCCATTTGCACCTCCACATTCACGCGCACTGCAAGCTCGAGCGGATTATACCCAGAATCGGGGTTCGCCTTATTCTCGCCACAGCGGTATGCCCGGTACACCGTATTGTGCGGCGAGGCGGAGCAATTCATCAGGGTAGTCCTGGTAGCGAGCTGCAGCCGAAGCATCCTCAACGAGCTTGTCCATCGTTTCTAAAAGAACCCGATTGGCAGGTGTGTTGTTTGTGGGATCGGCTTGTACGACAGCCCCGTTTAACCAATAGACCTCTGACCTGTGACGGCCGATATCATGATAGAGAGAGGGCATTTTCTTGCCACGCCCGCGACTGACAACTTGCCTAAGGACTCGCTGGATGATCGGCGCTGGCAAGCTCATCCCGTGCCCGAGGAGTGAGACGCGGACGCCGGGTAGATCGACCGGGGCATGGCCCAGGGCTTTCATCACCCGCAGCGTTTCGCGCAGGGCTTCGATCTCAAGCCGCGCGATCCCTGGATGGGAGAATACCTGGCCCGCACTCCAGCCCAGGATGGCAGAGCTGGCATTGGCCACGATGTTTGTCATAAGTTTGGACCACTTCATGCGCGCCGGGTCTGCATAGCGGCGGATGATGAATCCGGCTGACTCGAATTCAGCTGAAAGTTGATCCAGTCGATCGTGTGTGCCAGCGAAACCGATGCCGCGTTCCTTCTCGATTCGCAGCACGCCGGGGTCCAGCATTTGAACGGCTGTGGTCAGGGTGGCAGGGATGATCCGTGCTTCTCCGAGGTAACCCGCCAGACGGGCTTCGTTACCGATCCCGTTTAGAAAACTGACAACCGGGATCTGCCGATCGAGGTGCACGGCGAGCTCGGCCCCGGCAGCCTCCACATCGTAGGCCTTGACCGTCAGCAGAACGAGGTCGGGGTGACCAAGTTCAAGCGCGGTTGGTAGGCTGACCGTAACCCGCGGTGAGGGCAGCTGCGAATGCGGATCTGGGCCCAGGCGCAGACCACTCTGCTGCATTGCGCTGGCGATTCGCTCCCGGGCGAGGAAGATGACCTCATGGCCAGCGAGCGACAGTTTGCCGCCAAGCAGCCCACCGACGGCGCCAGTACCATAGATCAGGTAGCGCACAGCCAGTCTTAGCCTTCGTCCAGCAAACGCTCAACCAGGCTGTTGAGTTCTTCGTCGGAATAAAAGCGGATCGTCAAGCTGCCGCCGTTTTTGGTGCGTTTTAATACGACCTTCGTCCCGAGTGAGACCCTGAGTTGGTCCTCGAGCGCGGCTTCTTCCGGAGAAGGGCTGCGTTTCACTTGAGGCTGCCTGCGTTCGCCGGAGAGCCGGCGAACGAGTTCTTCCGTCTGACGAACGTTCAATTCGCGGTCGATGATGGCCTGCAGCGCGGCAGATTGGGCTTGCGCAGTGGGCAAGGCAAGCAGGGCGCGGGCATGCCCTTCCGAGATGTGATTTTCCAAGAGCGCTTTCCGGCCTGCAGCGGAGAGCTTCAATAACCTCAGGGTGTTGCTCACTGCTGCCCGGCTTTTGCCAATTTGATTGGCAATGGCTTCGTGGGATAACCCGAAATCCTCTGCCAGTTGACGGTATCCTTCCGCTGCCTCGAGCGGGTTCAGGTCCTGGCGCTGCAGGTTTTCAATAAGGGCCCACGCCAGCAACTGGCGGTCATCAACCTCCCGCACGATCACCGGGACCTCGTCCAGTCCGGCCAGGCGTGCAGCCCGCAGCCTTCGTTCGCCCGCAATGAGGGTATGGGTCCCAGATGCATCCACTGGCGAGATGATCAATGGCTGCAGTATGCCGTGTTCCCGGATCGAGTTTGCCAAGTCCTCAAGGTCGTGCGGATCAATCGCTGCCCGCGGTTGGCGTGGGTTGGGGACAATGCGTTCCAGCCTGATGCTGGCGACTGTATCCGGTCGATCTTGAGCTTCGATGCCAGCGGGGATCAGTGCGTCAAGCCCCCGGCCTAGGCCTCGTTTCTTAGTCATGGGTGACCTCGTTTTTAAGCGCTTTGTGTGGAGCCGATTGACCGTCGCCGGCGAGTATTTCGGCAGTAAGCTCTGCATACGCGACGCCTCCTGTTGAGCTCGGTGCGTAGGCGGAGATCGGCAAACCATGGGAAGGTGCCTCGGCCAGGCGGACACTGCGTGGAATCACGGTCTTGAATACCCTGTCAGGAAAATGCTCTCGCACTTCGCTTACCACGTCCTGCGACAGGTTGGTACGTACATCAAACATCGTCAGCACCAGGCCCCGGATCAGCAATCCCGGATAGAGACAGGTGCGTATCCGCTGGAGAGTTTGCATGAGTTGTGTCAGGCCTTCCAGGGCAAGGTACTCACACTGGACCGGGATGATGACGCCCTGCCGGGCGGCGAGAAGGCCGTTCAAGGTGAGCAAGCCAAGCGAAGGTGGACAATCGATGAGCACGTAGTCATAACGATCATCAAGCGGGGCCAGAAGATCGCGCAGCAGCTCCTCACGTCGTGGTAAGTCTACCATCTCGATTTGCGCGCCGGCCAATGCAGCAGAAGCCGGCATCAGTGAGAGCCCGAGCCGGGTGCTACGCAGGATAATCTCGCTGGCCGGAGTTTGGCGGATCAACCCATCGTAGACATCGCGCTCAAGCGCCCTGTGGTCTACCCCCAGGCAGGCTGTGGCATTCGCCTGGGGGTCAATGTCCACTAGCAAGACCCGCAAGCCAGCCTGTGCGAGCTCTGCCGCGACGCTAATCGCCGTGGTCGTTTTCCCCACGCCGCCCTTCTGGTTGACGAAGGTATAGAATCGGGTCATCACGCTTGAACGACTCCCGTATCCAGAATCTCGATCAC
>DAOUEJ010000013.1:0-4035 GCA_034430615.1 Anaerolineales bacterium
CGGCCAGCTTCCCGAGCAATGGAGGGCGATTCTACTGGCGCTCACGCGTATACGATCGCTACGTAGATTACCAATGGTTCTCACCACCGAGCGAAACCATCCCCTTTGATCCAAGCGAAGGCATCCTACCCCTCGAATCACTGAGCGGAAGAGAGATCGTGGAGGTTGCATTCTCTCCTGCGGGAGCTGCCTTCAGGCAGCTTTTTCTCCCGTCCGAACCAGTGTGGGTGGATCGGACTTCCGATGTTCTCATCAGCCGTGTTGATGAAAGCAAGGTTGATGTCCTTCAGATTTTCGCCAGCCGTTTGGTTTATGAAGGTGAGACCTACATCGCCCGCAGCGCCATTGCCTCCCCTAGCGCCGACCAACTGCGCCAGGCGGGAGAGGCCTATCCCGTCCCAATTTCGGACCAGTATCTGCAGCTTCCCGAAACAATCACACAACGCGTGATCGATCTGGCACAGGAGATCTCAGCCGATCTGGAAACACCCTATGATAAAACTGCAGCTATAACCCGCTGGTTGCGGTCCAATATTACTTACAACCGGGTGACAGAAGCGCCTCCGCCGGAGGTTGACCCGCTTGATTGGTTCCTGTTCGATTACCAGATTGGTTTTTGTAATTACTACGCCAGCGCGGAAGTAATCATGCTGCGTGTTCTCGGCATCCCGGCCCGGCTCGCGGCCGGCTACGCCCGCGGCAGCTTCGACGCCGACCAAGGCATGTATGCAGTTTATGGTGAAGATTCACACTCCTGGCCGGAGGTCTACTTTCCCGAATATGGTTGGGTTGAGTTCGAACCCACGGTGTCCCAGCCGGTGCTCACGCGGCCCGAGAACCTGGGAAGCGGCGATCCCGGAGGCGGCTTCCAGGCCAACCCGGATGGGAGCGAAGCAGTTTCGGCACAAGATCGTATGGAAGAATTGCTCGATCCGGGAGCGATCGCTACAGCTACCGATGGACTGCTCAACCGGAACAATCTCATTAGCCGCATTGTGCTGGCGCTGGGAATTGGATTGATACTGGTACTTCTATGGATCCGTATCAATCCTTCGACCTGGATCGGCGTGCGAGCGACTCTGGCGAAAGCTCTCCAACGGACAGGGATCGAGGCACCGGTGTCCATCGTTCCCCCTGCTCAACAATGGACTACGCCGACGGGACGCCGGTACGCAGCCTGGAGTGCGTGGTTGAAACGGCTCGACCTCGCCACCTCAGAAGCCGAGACGCCGCGTGAACGCGTCGCTAGGTTCGGTGTGGCGCTCCCTGATCAGGCGGAGCATGCCAGCGTGCTGGTCGAGGCTTACATGAAAGAGAGATTTGCACAGCAAAATGTCGATGATGCTGGTGTGCGGGCAGCCTGGCGTGGACTGCGTGGAAAGCTTTGGCTGGCCTGGCTCTGGAAACTGACCTCACGCTGGCGAGAGGATCCAGCGCAGGCCAAGAGTTACTGATCGCTTGCTCGTGTTGCCGGTCTCGCTACCCCCTCAGGATCTGGGATGAAGGATAGGCAAAAAGAGCTGGCGTCCCACCGGTGTGCCAGAAGAGCACACGTTCTTCACTTGCGATTTCCCCAAGACGGATAAGGTCGATTAACCCAGCCGCCGCCCGACCCGTGTAGACCGGGTCAACCAGGATCCCTTCCAGCCTTCCAAACATTTCAATCGCCTCCCGCTCGGGTTCTCCGACAACCGCATACCCGCCGCCGAGATAGCGATCGATGACCTCGATCGCAGGGGCTGCTGCCCCCGCCACAACTTCGAGCCAGGAGGTGATTTCTGCCAGCAAGGGCCGGATACGCCCTTCGAGTTCGGCTCGCCCCGGATCGACGCTGATCCCGGTCACCCGGGTGCGCAATCCGTACGCAGCCACGCCGGCCAGCATACCGGCCTGTGTCCCGCCAGAGGATGTGGCGAAAACGATGCGGTCGAACTCATGTTCGGAAGCCGCGATCTCCGCCATCGCCAGCGTGTAGGCTGACGCTCCCAGCGTATTTGATCCACCATACGGGATCAGGTATGGCTGCTGATCGCTCTCTGAGGCTTCTCTGAATGTGTCCGATAAGACGTTGTCTGGATCTGTGTCGCCGCTCCAGATGACCTCGGCGCCAAGCAGGTGATCCAGGAGTAGATTGCCCGTTCGATCACCGGGCGGTTTTCCAGTCAATACCAGAGTGCATTCCAGGCCGCACCTGGCAGCGGCCGCTGCCGTCTGGCGGCAGTGGTTCGACTGGGGCGCTCCACGGGTTATGAGCAGCTTGCATTGCTCTTGAAGGGCATCGGCGACAAGCAGCTCGAGCTTGCGGGTCTTGTTGCCGCCAAACGCGAGCCCAGTGAGGTCGTCGCGCTTGATCCATAACTCGGGTCCGTCCAGGTATGCCTCAAGACGGGCCATGCGTTCGATCGGTGTGGGAAGGTGGGCGAGCTTCACCCGTGGACGATCAAGTAGTTTCATCCTGCCCTCCAGTAGGCAATGCAGAACCGTTCAATCCAGTGATTGGCGGGTGCTGGCGCGTCCCACCCACCGCATGATGGACAACACGAACGGCATCCCGGTCGTGTAGATACGGTAGATCCAGGGTCTTAAGGGCAAATCGAAGGCACCCGGGGTCTCCACCAGGCACCCTCCGAAGCCTTCCTTGAATTTATAGACGCCATACATTGGATCTGAATCCTCAATGCGATCGGGTGCCCCCCACATGTCATAGATCCTGCAGCCGGCTTCTTTTGCCCAACGCATCGCTTCCCACTGGAGCAGATAGGTTGGCATCTTATCACGGTGAAGCTCAAGCGACATCCCGTATAGGTAGTAGGCGATGTCTCCGTAGCGAAATACGATGATCGCCGCCACCGGTTCCTCACCCACGGAGGCGATCAGCGGTACGGCTCCCCCACTATCGATGAACGCTCCCCAGGCCTGCCGATAGTAGTCGGGAGAGCGGATGGCGAACCCGTCCCGCAGGGAGGTTTCGGCGAACATCCGGTAGAGGAGATCGAGATTCACCAACGAACCCTGGCGGACTTCTACCCCTTTTCGCGTGGCAAGCCGGATGTTGTAGCGCGTCTTTTGCTTCATCGCTGCAAGCAGAGCTTCCTCGCTCGGCCGAAGATCGATGATCAGGGTGTTCTTGAACTGCACTTGTTCACGGGACTGACGCCAGCCCAGTCGGGCGAGTTCCGCGAGCACATCTGTGGAGGCAGTCGAGGCAATTGACTCAAACGGTGTTTGATCTGAATCCGGAGGGATCAGCGCTGGATCGATCTTGAGGAAGAAAGCCTTCTCTTCGCGGCCGGCTCGAGCCAGGTCGTGCAGGACCTGGCGTACAAGGTCCTCCTGCTCCCAGTCGAGCAGCGGTCCCCTTGGGCAGTAGCCCATCGTAAGTCCAGGCACCTGAGTGCGGAAGAGCAGTTGGGCCGCAGCTCGTGGTTGTCCTCCTGCATCTTTCCAGGCCAGGTGGAGTGTTCCCCATCCGTATTTCGATTTAAATTGACCCCACTGCCAGGATTGCAGGAGATGGTCCTTGCCGATCAGGCTCAGGGTTTCGCGCCATGCCTCGGGCGAATGGATTTCGACCATCTCAAGACTCATCCGACACCCCGGCGGAGAGTACGGAACGTAAGCCGATAAATGTTGTAAAGGGCAGGTTTATAGACTCGATCCCAGGCGCCAAGGCTGCGGACGACCTCACCGCCAAAGCCACGTTTAAAGCGGTAGACACCCCACAGCCCATCCGATCGGTGGGTAAACTGCTCCTCCAGATAGGGAAGGTCGGCGTCCGGAATTCCCCAGAGATCGTAGAGCTGGCAGCCACGAGCCTTGGCCCAACGCATCGCTTCCCATTGGAGCAGGTAGGTTGGCATCTTCTCACGATGCTGATCCCGTGATGCGCCGTATAAATACCACGCCCGCTCGCCATGCCGGAAGACCATCACGGCCGCGACGGGTTCTTCATCCAGCTCTGCCAGCATCAGTTCGCAGGATTCCTGCGCGTGGAAGATGTCGTACGCGCTCTGGTAGTAGGCCTGGTTATGGGCG
>DAOUEJ010000014.1:0-15822 GCA_034430615.1 Anaerolineales bacterium
GCCTTGGCCAGTTCGGCAAGCTGGGTGCGCCAGCGCCGTGCAACCGGCGCCAGGATCCCTGCTCCCAGGATGGTGGGCCAGCGCCCCATCAACTGCCCGGCCATCCGCTTGGCGGCGTTGCCCGAGACCGGGGTTGAAGCACGTAGGGCTGCCTGCTGAGTGCGCATGGCATCCACAGCGGAAGAAAGTTCGTCTTCTGGGTCAGGGATCAGACCCAACCGGGCGATGAGCGCGAGCAAGAGCCCGAAGGAATAACCCACCGCTGCCCGTGGCTGTCCGTGGTGTTCAAACGCCCAGAAGGGTACTCCTTGCGCCTGGGCACGCTTCCCCAGCTCGCCTCCTGTCGAGATGGTAATCACCGGCGCATGCGAATCCAGCGCCATCTCGAAGGCGGAGAGGGTCTCCTCTGTATTGCCAGAGTGGGAACAAGCGACAACCAGTGTCTCTTCATTCAAGGCGAAGGCCGGCAGGTCGTAGTCGCGCCACACGATCAACGGCACGCTGGCCAGCGGCGAAGCGTAGGCAGCCAGAAGGTCAGCGCCGATCGCCGAACCGCCCATCCCTGCCAGCAGCACCTGGCGAATCCCGGAAATGTCCCCCAGCGGCTGGCGCTGGCCGAGCGCCCAGGCTTTGGCCAGCTGGTCGGGGAGTGCTTCGATCTCGGCCAGCATATTCGCCGGATCAAGCGACTTGAAGTTGGCGCTGTCATCCAGGTTCATGATTCCTCCAGGCCAAGGTTATATACCTGATTGCGGGGCCAGCCGCTCTCTCCGGCAACCGTACGAGCGGCAGCGGCATGACCGGCTCCGCTTTGTATAAGTTCGGCCAAACGGTCCCGCACCTCCGTTTCAGACCACGCTTGTGCTTCTGATTGACCGCCGACAATCAGCGTGTACTCGCCGCGCGTGGGCTGGTTTTCGATCTCGCCCAGCACATCGGCCAGGTGGCCGCGCACAAATTGCTCGTGTAATTTGGTCAGTTCCCGGGCAACAGCAATCGGGCGATGGCCACCGAGGATGGATGTCAGATCCTGCAGGCTGGCCAGCAAGCGGTGTGGGACTTCGAAGAAGATTAATGTGGCTGGCTGATCACGAACGGATTCGATCAACATGCGCCGCTCACCCGCCTTGCGGGGCAGGTAACCGAGGAAAAGAAAGCGGTCGGCCGGTAGCCCCGAGGCGATCAGCGCCGTGAGCGGTGCGGCTGGACCCGGAATGGGCACGATATCGTAACCTGCTTCGATTGCCGACTGGACAAGCGAGAAACCCGGATCGGAGATCCCGGGCGTACCGGCATCGGTGACCAGCGCAAGATCATTTTCAGCGAGCCTTGCGATCAGTTCTGTCTCGCGGGCAGCTTTGCTGTGTTCGTGGTAGCTGATGAGGGGTGTGCTGATCTGGTAGTGGGTCAGCAGGGTTCGCGTGCGGCGTGTGTCTTCGGCCGCGATCAAAGGCACCGCGCGCAGGATACGCAGCGCGCGCAGGGTGATGTCTTCCAGGTTGCCGATCGGCGTCGCCACCAGGTATAGCGTGCCCACGGCGCAATTGTAGCAGAGCGTGGATGGGATAAACCATCAGTCTGCTCGCATAACTGGCTGACGCAGGAGGGTCTTCAAGCGTTCCGGGACGGTGCGGTGCGGGTCGCTCAGGTAGATCTCGTGATGCTTGCCCACCTCGCGTAGGTCCTGTGCCGGCAGGTACTCCTCGTGCAATCGGAGCAAGGTAGGCCCCTCATCTGCATAAGGCCCGATGTGCATGATCTGAACCGACAACCCTTCCTGATAGGCTTCCAACCTCATCTTGGTCAGAGCAGGCAAGTCCTTCTTTTCACCCGCATCCCTGCAAGCTTCGCTGAACATCCCGACGGTGATCCAATCGGGTATGTGGATCATGGCCGTCCACTCCCAAGCATCCTTGTCCAGCTGCTTGTGGAACTTATCCGGGGAATCCGCCCACCACAATCCCTCCAGCGGCGCCACGACGAAGTCCTTCGTCAGCCGCTTCTTCGACTTGAATTTCAGCCCGTAGGCGACGGCGTAGAGCGCCTCGATGGCTTGCTGGTAACTCTCTGCCGTGTTGGGATCGCCGCGGCCATCCACCATCAGGAATGAGAACTCGGGCACATCGACAATCTCAAAATCCTTATTCGACGCGCTGTAGAACGCTTTCCACGCTTGCTTAAGATCCACTTTTTCCATCAAGGGCCTCCACTGTGGATTGAAATCGCTTCACCCAGCTATCTTCGGCTTGCAGCAAGGTCAGACTGTAGTCGAACATCGCTTGAACGAAGTAAGGCGATGATCCAATATTCGATCTCGCCTGCTGCAGATCATGCTCACGTTCGTTTAAAGCTTGCTGGTAGCCGGTCAGGGCGTTGAGGATCTCTTCCTTCTGAAGAACCGGCAGGTTCGCCAGCCCGAGCAGGAAAGCGGGCGGCGAAGACTGCGGGATCGAGAGCGCCTCCTGCACACCTTGTTCAAGGGCAGCCCTGCCAGGCGGGAGCACGCGGTACACCACACGGGCCTTCCCCGGACCGGATGGAGGCTGGCATTTTCCCGATACCAATCCCTTCCGCTCAAGCTTCTTGAGCAGGTAGTAGATGGAAGAGAAGCTTACTTCGGTCCAGGCACGCATGCCGCGCGTTTCGAGCAGCTGCTCGATTTCGTATCCGTACCGGTCGTGCTCGACTATGAGGCTCAAAATTGCCAATTCGGCGTTGGTCAGGCTTTGTTCACTCATGATATTCTAGTACTAGAATATCATTCCTACAACCAAACGTCAAGCCCGCCCCCTCACGCGAAAATAGCCTCGAAGCGTGGAACGTATTTACCTGCGTTCGGAGAGCCTCAGAGCAGGGAAATTCCCTAGCCAGCAGGAAGAAGGCTTGAGATAATGGGATAGGCCGAACCTTGGAGACTGATTCTCGACGCATCGACTGACGATAAGGCAAAACCATGCCCACATTACCCCCTTTCGCGACCACAGTCACCGGAAGTTTCCCCCACACCGATCCCGCAGCTCTCAGCCAACTGCTGGCCGAACTGCTCGATATCCCCGCCTGGCCGCAGTTGCCGCGGCGTAACTTCCGCGAAAATATGTATGTGCAATTCAGCCTCGCCCTGCCGGCCCTCACGCTCGATCCCCACTCTGAGAAGATCACCTTCGAGATCGACAATGATCTGGCTAGCCGCGTCCTTCCCTTCTATGAACACTATCTCGCCGATGATCTCGAGGCCTTTGCGCTTACCCCTGCATATGCATCCGGGTTCGAAGCCATGCTCAACGTACTTGCACAGTCTTCGGGCGAGTGGGCCAAGGGCCATGTCACGGGGCCAATCAGCCTCGGCCTCACCGTCACCGACCAAAACCTGCGCTCCGGTCTTTACCATGAACAGCTTGCTGATGTGATCGTTAAGAACGCTGCCATGAATGCTCGTTGGCAGATCCGCCGCCTGCGTGAGGTGCGCCCCAACATCGTGATCTTCGTCGATGAGCCCTACATGGCCTCCTTCGGTTCGGCCTTCATCAGCTTGGACCGCGAACAGGTGATCGGCATGTTGGATGAGGTCTTCCAGGCGATCCATCATGAAGGTGCCCAGGCTGGGGTTCACTGCTGCGCGAACACGGATTGGTCCGTGCTGCTGGCGACAGAAGTCGACATCCTCAACCTGGACAGCTATGGTTACCTGGAGAACCTGGCGCTCTATCCTTCCGAATTAGATGCATACCTTGCTCGCGGAGGCTGCATCGCATGGGGAGCCATCCCCAACGACGAGAGCCTCCAATCGACGAATCCGCAGGCGCTCGCAGAAAAATTACTTAGGGGACTGGAACACATCGCCGCGCGCGGGGCGGGGCACGGACTGACAACCGAGCGACTGGCGGCAGGCTCCCTGCTCTCACCAAGCTGCGGTCTCGGATCTACGACGCTCGAGATCGCCGAGGCTGCCCTGGACATGCTCGTCAGGACAGCCCCGCTTCTGCGTGCCGAAGTGGGATGATCGGTTGACACGTGGGACTCTACGCTCACCACTTCGTGAAAATTGACAGCCTCCCTGTCAGATGGTAAACTGACAATCTCGGTCTAGTTTGAAATGGATGCCGGCGAGCATCCCACCACTCATCAAGAGAGGCAGAGGGACCGGCCCTGTGATGCCTCGGCAACCACCAGCAGGCTCCGCGCTGGCAGGTGCCAACTCCGGCAGAAGACGCTGCGGCGTGCTTCTGGAAGATGAGAGCCGAAAGCCTGTGTTGGCTATGGCCTCTTCTTTCCGAAGAGGCTTTTTTGCTCGGCCACGCCAGACGCTGTACGAGAAAGGTAAATGGCCCATGACCCAACGTCGCTATACCAACCGTCGCTACCTGGATGCGCTCGCCCTGGGCGTGCTCGTCTATGATGGCGCTATGGGCACCAGCTTGCAGGCCATGAATTTGAGCGCTGCTGACTTTGGCGGCGAAAACCTGCAGGGCTGCAACGACCACCTTATCCTCAGCAAACCGCAAGCCGTCGAGCAGGTCCATCGTTCCTTCCTGGAAGTCGGAATCGATGTGATCGAAACCAACACCTTTCGATCCAACCGGCTAACGCTAGGGGATTTCGGCCTCTCCGATCAGGTCCACGAGATCAATCGAGCCGCTGCCGCGCTTGCCCGGCGCCTGGCTGATGAATACGGCACAGACGATCAACCACGCTTCGTAGCCGGCTCGGTCGGCCCGAGCGGGAAACTCCCCTCGGCCGACGACCCGGACCTGTCCGACATCAGCTTCGACCAGCTGGCATCGCTCTTCAAGGAGCAAGCCCTGGGCTTGATTGCCGGCGGCGTTGACCTGCTGCTGATCGAGACTTCCCAGGACATCCTGGAAGTGAAGGCTGCCATCCATGGTTTCCTGCAGGCCTTCGAGGAAAGCGGCGTTTGGCTGCCGATCCAGGCCCAGGTCACGCTCGATACCAGCGGGCGGATGCTGCTGGGGACTGATGTCGCCGCCGCCTGGCACACGCTCGAACGGCTGTCGATCGACGTGGTCGGTTTGAACTGCTCCACCGGCCCCGAGCACATGCGTGAACCGATCCGCTACCTCGGTGAGCACGCCACGCTCCCCGTTTCCTGCATCCCCAACGCCGGGCTGCCGCTCAACGTGGACGGTGAAGCCGTCTACCCGCTCGAGCCAGGACCGTTTGTCGCCGACATGCTTGAATTCGTCGAAGAGCATAACGTGAGCATCGTCGGCGGCTGCTGTGGGACCACACCTGAACATCTGCGCCCGCTGGTCGAGGCGCTGCGTGGGCACCGCAGCCCTCCCCGGGCGAACGAGCGCGACCCGCACCTCAGCTCAGCCGTGAGGGCAGTCCCCATGCACCAGGAACCCAGGCCGCTGCTCATCGGCGAACGCATCAACACCCAGGGCTCACGCAAAGCCAAGCGCCTGCTCATGGCTGATGATTACGATGCGGTGATCGAGCTGGCCCGGGAGCAGGTCGACCGTGGGGCGCACGTGCTCGACATCTGCGTCGCCCTCACCGAGCGGTCCGACGAGGCGGAGATGATGGCTGAAGTCGTGCGCCGGCTGGCGATGAGTGTGGAAGCCCCGCTGGTGATCGACTCCACTGAACCGGAAGTCATGGAAGCCGCCCTCAAGGCCAACCCGGGCCGCTGCATGCTCAACTCGATCAACCTTGAATCCGGCCGGGAGAAGATCGATCGAGTACTCCCGCTGGCGCTCGAGCATGGCGCGGCGGTCATCGCCCTTACCATCGACGAGCAGGGCATGGCGAAGACGGCCGAACGCAAAGTGCAGGTCGCAAAACGCATCTACGAAATCTGCGTCGACGAATACAGGCTCAGCCCGCAGGATGTCATATTTGACGCGCTGACATTCACCCTGGCCACCGGTGATGCTGAATTCGCCGATTCGGCCCACGAGACCATCGAAGGCATCCGACGAATCAAGGCCGAGCTGCCGGGTGTGCTTACCTCACTTGGCGTTTCTAATGTTTCCTTCGGACTCAGCCCGCAGGCGCGGTCTGTACTCAACAGTGTCATGCTCTACCACTGCGTAAGTGCCGGTCTCGACATGGCGATCGTGAACCCGGCACATATCAAGCCGTATGCAGAAATCCCGCAAGCGGAGCGTGAGTTGGTGGAGGCTTTGATCTTCAACCGTGAGAATGATGCTCTTGCTCGCTTGATCGAGCACTTCGATGCGGTGCCGGTCACCGAGTCCGATCAAACTCAGGATCCCACGCTTGACATGTCCCCCGAGGAACGGCTGCACTGGCGCATCCTCCATCGTCACAAGGAAGCCGTGGAAACCGATATCGACGAGATCCTCGCCCGTTACGATGACAGCACACGGCCGGACGGTGCGGTCACGGTCCTGAACGAGGTGCTCCTGCCGGCGATGAAGGAGGTCGGTGATCGCTTCGGCGCGGGTGAACTCATCCTGCCCTTTGTGCTCCAATCGGCGGAGGTCATGAAGCGCGCCGTCGCCCACGTAGAGGGCTTCCTCGAACGGCGGGAGGGCGTCAGCAAAGGCACACTGGTGCTGGCCACGGTTTATGGCGATGTGCACGATATCGGTAAGAACCTGGTCAAGACCATCCTATCCAATAATGGGTACCGGGTGCACGACCTCGGCAAGCAGGTGCCGGCAACGGTCATAATCGACAAAGCCGTCGAAGTGGGGGCGGATGCGATCGGCCTGAGCGCGCTGCTCGTCAGCACAAGCAAACAGATGCCGCTCATCGTGAACGAACTCCATCGCCGCGGGCTCAACATCCCGGTCTTGATCGGAGGCGCGGCCATCAACCGTCGCTTTGGCCGCAGAATCCTCTTCACCGAGGAGGGTGAGTGCTATCAACCCGGCGTGTTCTACTGCAAGGATGCCTTCGAAGGATTGGATGTGATCGACCAACTGCAGGACCCGGAGCGCAGAAGTGCGTTAATCGAAAGCCGCTACGAAATCGCACTCCGCGAGCAGGAGCGAGCAGTGCCGGCACGCCGATCGAGCGCGGGAGGCAGGACAATCGCCGCGGCCGATTTCATCCCTACGCCGCCTGTGTGGGGCGAGCACATCGTACAGGAGATGCCGCTCGATGCAGTCTTCCAGTACCTGTACAAGAACGAACTCTTCCGCCTATCCTGGGGAGCGAAAAACACACACGGCAAAGCCTGGCAGGAGCTGAGTGAAGCGTTCGAACTGCGGCTGGAGCGCATGCAACGCGAGGCCTTGCGTGAGGGCTGGCTGCGGCCGCAGGCTGTCTATGGCTACTGGCCTGTGCAGTCGAGCGGGGACGAGTTGGTCGTCTTTGATCCTGAGAGCCTGGACTCCCCCACCCCGCGCGAATTAATGCGCTTCGCTTTTCCGCGCCAACTGGATGGCGAGCACTTGTGCCTGGCGGACTATTTCCTTCCGGCCGGTTCCGAGTGGATGGATGTGGTTGCGCTGCAAGTGGTCACGGTCGGATCACAGGCGACGGCACGCGTCGACCAACTCCAGGAGGGCGGGGATTACAGCGAGGCTTATTACCACCACGGCCTCGCCGTACAAACGGCGGAAGCTGCCGCCGAATATCTGCACCGGTACATCCGCCGTGAATTGAACCTGCCGGAGGGGCAGGGCAAACGCTACTCCTGGGGCTATCCGGCCATCCCCGACCTGGAAGACCACGAGAAGGTTTTCGAGCTGCTGCCAGCACGCAGCGCGCTCGGCATGCAGCTATCCTCTGCCTACCAACTCATTCCCGAGCAATCTACGGCCGCTATCGTCGTCCACCACCCGTCCGCGTCGTATTACAGCGTCGGCGTAAGCCGTGTCGAACAATTAACCAAATGAGCGGGAGAGGTTGATGTACGCATGATCAAAGAAAGGTCTCCACTGCTCAGCTTGCTCTCGAAGGGTCCGATCCTGGCCGACGGCGCCATGGGCACGATGCTCCACACTCGCGGAGTATCGTTTGAAACCTGTTTTGACGAATTAAACCTCACCCAGCCGACGTTGGTCGCCGACATACATCGCGCCTACATCGACGCCGGTGCACAATTAATTGAAACCAATACCTTCGGTGGCAACCGCTTCAAACTGGCCGGGCATGGCCTGGAGACGAAATTAGTCGAGATCAACCGCGCCGCCGTTGATCTCGCCCGCCGGGCGGTGGAAGCCTCCTTCAAGCCGGTCCTCATCGCCGGCAGCATCGGTCCACTGGGGGTTCGCCTTGCTCCATTCGGGCGGGTCCAACCCGAACAGGCATTTAACGCTTTCGTGGAACAGATCCGCTCCCTGCTCGATGCCGGCGTCGACTTGCTGATGATCGAAACCCAGAACGACCTTTACGAGGTGCGCGAGGCCATCCGTGCCGCCCGATCGCTAAGCGACATCCCGATCGTCGCAACGCTGACTTTCACCCGCGATGATCGCACCCTGCTTGGTGATACCCCTCGCCGGGCAGCTCAGCTCCTGGTCGAACACGGCGCCGACATCATCGGGGCCAACTGCTCAAGCGGACCGGCCCAGCTGCTGCGGATCCTAAAACAGATGCGCCAGGGTGCGCCTGGAGCGCGCTTCTCGGTCATGCCCAACGCGGGCTGGCCCGAGCGAGTGTCAGGGCGGATCATGTACCCGGCGACGGCCGACTATTTCGCCGATTATGCCGTCGCCTTCTGCCAGGCCGGGGCAGCGATCATCGGCGGCTGCTGCGGCACAACCCCGGATCACATTGCACAAATGCGTGCCAGCCTCGATGCCGGCGTCGAGCCTTGCCTGAGCGAAGATGCCGGCCTGATGGAGGAAGCCTCACTGGAGTTTTCTCGGGCAGCCGTTCAACCCACCGAGCTGGAACGGAAACTGGAGCGAAACCGCTTCGTGCTGGCGGTTGAGATGGATCCCCCGCGCGGCTTTTCAACCCACAAATTACTGGCCGGGGCTTCACTTCTAGCGGAGGCTGGCGCGGATGTGATCAATGTCGCCGACAGCCCGATGGCACGCATGCGCATGAGCCCGTGGGCTGTATGCCAGTTGATCCAGCGTGATGTCGGTGTGGAAACCGTGCTGCACTTTCCCACCCGCGGCCGCAACCTGCTGCGTGTGCAAGGTGACATGCTCGCCGCACATGCGATGGGCGTCCGCAACATCTTCGTCGTCATGGGCGATCCGACCGCGATCGGTGACTACCCGGAGGCGATGGATAACTACGATCTCGTGCCCAGTGGTTTGATCAACCTGATTCAGCAGGGGTTTAACAGCGGGGTCGACCTGAGTGGCGCCGATATCGGCGAGGCAACCTCCTTCTTTGTCGGATGCGCGCTCAACCTCAACTCCCAGGATCCCCAGCGCGAGCTGCGCCTGTTCCGCAAAAAGATCGAAGCCGGCGCGGATTTCGCTCTGACCCAGCCGGTGTACGAGCTAGATCTGGCCGCAAGTTTCATCTCCATGTACCAACAGGAATACGACGATCTCCCGATACCGATCCTGGTCGGGGTGCTGCCACTTTTTAGCGACCGGCATGCCGCCTTCCTGCACAATGAGGTCCCGGGGATCTCGATCCCGGATGGAATCCGCGAGCGGATCACCCACGCCGGGGATCGGGCACCCCAGGAGGGCGTGGCGATCGCAATTGAACTGCTCCAGGAACTGCGCTCATCCGTCCAGGGGGTATACGTGATGCCGCCCTTCGGCCGCTATGACCTGGCGGCAGAGATCCTCGAAGCCGTCCGCGGGCAGCCCGATCCCGGCTGACCAACCCGCATCCGCATCCGACCCTGCCCGGCGGTCCCCGGCCACATGTTACAATCCAGATTAGGGTACGTGGATAAGGCTATCCGTACATCCACAAGGAAGGTCTGCATGAGCAATCTCGCTCAGCGTGAGCTAAAACCACCTCGCAAGAAGGACGCACAACCGCTGCAGGGTGACGAGCTCGGCCGGCTCTATCAAGAGCTAGGAGGGGGTTGGCAGCTGCACGATGCCCATCATCTTGATAAAACATATAAGTTTAAAGATTTTATGGGCGCACTCTCATTCACCAACCGGGTTGGCGAATTGGCCGAATCGGTGGACCATCATCCCGAGATCTGTCTCACCTGGGGCAAGGCAACGATCACAATCTGGACTCACAGCATTGGTGGCCTGAGCGAGGCTGACTTCATCTTTGCCGCTCGCGCCGACCTGCTCCACACGGGATCGTGACCCGGGCTTGACACCCGCAACCCTCGTTGTAGAATACGGAAAGCTACCCGGGAAGGGCTCCAGATGAGGCGTTTTGTTCAACATTCAAGCTCGATGGGCATGCGCAAGCTGCCGCTGTCGATGGACCGAGGCCCATCGGCGAGGGCTGGTTGCGTCTGACCGCCGCCCGCCCCGGCAGCCTATTCGCCGCCAGCCTCAAGCTGGCGGTTTTGAATTATCGAGCTACCTACGCAGGCCACCGCCTGCAGCATGCAAAGAGATGAGGCACGCATGAGCGAGACCATCCATGTTTCTGTCGCCTGGCCCTACGCCAACGGGGATCTTCATGTCGGCCATCTTGCCGGCGCATACCTGCCAGCCGATATCTTCGCCCGCTACCATCGTCTGAAGGGGAACCGGGTCCTGATGGTATCTGGCTCTGATTCGCATGGCACACCGATCATGGTCGAGGCCGATAAACGCGGCGTGACCCCGAGGGAAGTGTTCGAGCACTACCATCAACGCTTCCTGGAAACCCAAAAAGCGATCGGGATCAGCTATGACCTCTTCACTCACACGGATACTGAGAACCACGCCCGCATAGCGCGGGATATCTTCCTGCGCCTGTATGAGCAGGAGTATCTTTACCAGCATACGCAGGAGCAGCTCTACTCTGCGAGTGAAGGCCGCTTCCTGCCAGATCGCTATGTCGAGGGAACCTGCCCCATCTGTGGTTTCGCCGATGCACGCGGCGACCAATGTGACAACTGCGGCAACTTGCTCGATGCGCTGGAACTGATCAACCCGCGCAGCAAGACCGATGGCAGCACCCCCGAAGTGCGCTCAACCGAGCATTTCTTCCTCGACCTGCCGGCTTTTACCGAACCGCTGCTGGCCTATCTCGATCGCTATAAGGACCGCTGGCGCCCGAACGTTTACATCTTTGCCCGCAACTACATCGAAGGTGGTCTACAGGGCCGGGCTGTGACGCGTGACGTCGAGTGGGGCATCCCCGTTCCCGTTAAGGGCTGGGAGCATAAGCGCCTGTACGTGTGGTTTGAAGCCGTAATGGGGTACCTGACCGCCTCCATAGAATGGGCGCGCAACCAGGGCCAACCGGAAGCGTGGAAGGACTGGTGGTATGAGCCGTCGGCGAAGATCTTCAACTTCATCGGGAAGGACAACATCCCGTTCCACACCGTTATCTGGCAGGCCGAACTCCTGGGCGTTGGGCGGATCTACGAAGACGACGAGAACAAGTCCCTCAATCTTCCCTACAACGTTCCGGCGAATGAATTTATGAATATCGAGGGAGCGCAGTTCAGCAAGAGCCGCAACTGGGCTGTGTGGCTGCCGGATATCCTTAAGCGCTACGACCCGGATGCGATCCGCTACTACATTGCTGCAGCCATGCCCGAAGCGCGTGACAGCGAGTTTTCCTGGGCGGAGTTTGTACGCCGGAATAATGACGAATTGGTCGCAGCTTGGGGGAACCTTGCCAACCGGGTGCTCTCCTTCGCCTACCGGCATTTCGACGGCCAGGTGCCGGAGCCTGGCCAATTGGGCGCAGCCGATCGTGAGTTGCTGGATCGGATTGATGCAGGCTTCCAATCCGTCGGTGACCTGCTCGAACAAGTGAAAATCAGAGCTGCCCTGAACGACGCACTCGGCCTGGCCCGGGCGGTGAATGGATATCTCGATCACGCGCCCTGGTACAGCGTGATCAAGGACGACCGCCAAGCTGCAGCCAGGACGGTCTTCACCGCGTTGAGTGCGATCGATTCACTAAAAATCCTGCTCGCTCCGTTCCTGCCGTTCAGCAGCGAGAAACTGCATTGCCTTCTCGGCTACGACCAACCACTGTTTGGTGAGCAGAAGATTGAAATGTTTCAGGAAAGCGAGCGCAGCCACGCTGCGCTCACCTATGATCCAGCGCTGGCAACCGGACACTGGCAGAGCAGCGAGCTCAAACCCGGACAAAGGCTGCGGGAACCGAAGCCGCTTTACACGAAACTGGACGATTCCGTGATCGAGGAAGAACGTGCTCGCCTTGGCGCCCCTCGCTAAATGGTGGTTGCGAAGGTGACTAGCTTTCCCGAATTTTACTAGTTTCGTCCAAATAGAACTGACGTATGAATTGACCCGCTGGCCCGCTGCCCATAGAATGATGACGTGGAGACGCCGTCGGGCGGGTGCGCAGTGATGGTTTTCGCTCCTGGCCCCGATCCTGCATGGAGGAAGCTGTGAGCGTCGAAGATATGCTGAGCGAAGGGATCGAAGCCGCGCAATCCGGGAAGACTTTGCGCGCGCGGACCTTGCTGAGCAAGGTGGTCCTGGAGATGCCCACCTCCGTGGATGCTTGGTGGTGGCTGGGCCAGAGTGTCCAGGATCCAAGACAGCGCGAGTACTGCTTCCGGAAAGTGGTCGAGATCGACCCCACCTATGAGGCGGCGCGTGCCGAACTGGGTATGTCACCCGCCCCTGCGCAGGCTGAATTGAGAGCATCTGCCGCTCGCTCCCGGGCAGTTTCCCGGCGCGGGATGAGCCGTGGCCGGCAGCGTTTTATCATCTTCGTGCTCATACTGGGAGTGATCTTCATCGCCATCGGTGGTGGCGCTTACGTCGCTCTCGACTCGCTCGGTTTCCTGGACGATGCCCTCGCAGGTGACTTCAGTTTTATCGGCTCGATCATGCCGGCAGCGGTCGAGGCGACTCCAACGACGACCGGCTTGCGGCCAACCGCCACCTATGCCTCTGTCTCGCTGGCAAGCATCCCAACCTGGACGGCAACGCCCTCTCTGACGCCGAAACCAGCCACCCCTACCGCTACCCACACTCAACCCGCCTCACCCCGTGGAACAGCGACGCCAATCCCCCCCACACCCGAATTCCTTCCGGAAGTGGGCGATGCCGAGGATGTCCAGCTGACAACCGGCACCGGCTTCCTGACCCTTTTTCAGAACGAATTCTATAACTTCCGCTTTGTGCCAGAACTCCCACTCCAGGTGGAGACCGTTGGCTCGCTCACCTTCCATGCCATTGGCGATCTCAACGCGCCTCTCAGCGTGGAGCTCTATCTCTGGAATATGGACGCATCAAGCTGGTCGGTGCTGGGGGTACTGCCCGGAGACACGGTCATCTCTCCGGCAACGAGCTTCGTCGATCCCCAGGGTGTGATTATTGCCGCAGTGCGCAACTGGGGGCCTGATCCGATTGATTTTGTCAATGCGGGGTTTACCTTCAGCGGCCGGCTGGTTGATGGTTCGGAGATTTCCTACGGCTTGATGAGACAGGAGATCAGGCCACCGGCCACAATCACACCCACTGTGCCCTTCAGCGAGTAGAAGTCGCGCTTGCTCCCGGCGAAATTTTAACGCCCCGTGAACTGCCCGGGGCGTTTTTCCATGAAGGCCGCCAGCCCTTCCTGATGGTCGAGAGTCTCGCCTGCGATCTGCTGCAGATGCGCTTCGTAATCGAGCACGGCGGGCAGGTTCGAGAGATACGCGCGGTTGAAAGCCCGCTTGGTCAAACCCAGGGCGCGCGTTGCGCGCGCAGCAATCCTGGCCGCGAGCAAGTCCACCTCCCGCATGAGTTCGTCATCGGGGAATACGCGCGTGACCAGGCCCCAACGCAGCGCGTCCTGCGCGTCCAGAGCTTCGTTCGTGAAGGCCATCTCGGAAGCCTTTGCCAGGCCGACCAACTGCGGGAGCGTGAGCGACACACCCGAATCGGCCGCCAACCCGATCTCGGAAAAACCAAAAACGAATTGCGCCGATTCGGAAGCCCAGCGGATATCCGTCGCCAGAGCGATCCCCAGCCCCGCACCGGCAGTGGGCCCGTTGATGGCTCCGATGACCGGTTTCTCCAGATCACGCAGCGCCAGGATGATCGCATTGTAGGTCCGCCGCAGATGTTCCCGGTAAGGAACCGACTCGCCCTGTTCGAGGATCACGGCGATATCCTGACCGCTGCTGAAGAAACGTCCGGCACCGGTAAGGATGACGCAGCGCACAACTGGGTCGCTCTTCGCCTCCCCTAACGCGTGCAGCAAGTCCTCAACCAGGCCAAAGTTGAATGCATTCGCTTTCGGGCGATCAAGCGTGATTGTGCTGACGCCTTCTACCTGGTCAACGCGCAAGTCTCGGTAGCCCATTGCACCCCTCCCGGAATTCATCACCATGTTAAAACAAAAACCCGGGCTCTGAAAAGCCCGGGGGGATTTGCCTCAGAGTGACAGGCCGAAATCCACCTCATCGTCCTCGTCCTCATCATATTCGTCGTCGAAGGCCTCGAAATCAAAGTCGATCTCGACTTCGATGTCTTCCTCCAGACGAACCCACAGCAGGAGCACATCCCCTTCTTCCAACTCAAGCCAGCGGACAGCGACAATGGGCGCCTCGCTCGTCAGGCCGTCATCCGTACGGTACTCGAGGTAGATCGGCTGCTGGTCACGCCAGGCGCGATAGCAGCGCTCGACGAGCGCCGGGCCGTTTCCGGTCCGGACCCGGCAGAGCGCGATGCGTGTTGGAACCGGCCCTTCACTCAGCCCGCCCAACCATGGATCACCCACCAGCTCGAACGTGGGGGGAGGTCCTTCGATGATGGTGATTTTTCGCATCTCTGTCATCGCAACCTCATTGACTCCAGCTCTTGGGGCGGCGGTATCTTACCATAGATTACATTGTACTCGTTACAGGTGTCCGTGTGCACGGGACCAGGCAATCATCACATCAATCGTGATGTTTTGCCTCCAGCCCGAGCGCCCTGGGCTAGGCCGGAGTCATACGCCGGCCTGCGGGAAAGGGCACGAGTATGCCCTGTGCCACCCCTTCTCGGGTTGGCTGCACGGAATATGCCACATGAGCCGCAACGTTCATCTTCCCCGCAGGATAATTCCCGGCTTCAGCCAAGTACACCTGGTCGAGGATCCTGATCATCGGATGTCGGCGCAAGCGGTGTTGAAAGCCGGCTTTCTCCCACAGTGCTCCCATGCCGGTACAATTCACTTGAAATATCCACTCAACGAATCCGGAGAACCTAATATGGTCTTGCAAGCGTACATTCATACTGCAGTCTCGAAGCTGGTGGACCTCGCGTTGAGCGTAAAGCCATACGCCGTGCTCAACGGCGGTCCGGCAGGACACGAGCCCGATCTGCCGGCACAAACCCTGCTCAAGGCCGGCCGCGCGCTGATCGCTACGGCGATGGATCCGACCAGCGGGAGATAGGACTATATCCAGCTGCTGTCAGATCCAGCATACCAGGCCTACCGCGAGCTTGCCCGCTCGCTTCGAGGGTTTTCTCCCGCGAGATTTGAGACTGCTGAGCCCACAGCATTCTGGATCAACCTCTACAACGCGCTCATGATCGACGCTGTGCTCCAGTATGATGTTTCAAGATCCGTGATGCGCGATCCAGGGGTCTTCCGCCGGGCCGCATACAACGTGGGTAATCTGCGTTATTCTGCCGATGACATCGAACACGGGATTCTGCGCCGAAACCGACCGCACCCTTTCCTGCGTTAGTAGTGTCCCACAATTGCCGAGTGAAGATGAGAAGTAGACCGACCTGAGACGAGTTTAATCCTCATTCGGTCGCGGTTTCCAGTGCTTCAGATCTCTTTCGTCAATGCTTAACCTCCTTTGTCGATCCAACACAAATT
>DAOUEJ010000015.1:0-2752 GCA_034430615.1 Anaerolineales bacterium
CACATGCGGTTCCATGCCCACTTACATCGCTCGGAAATTCTTCCTCATCGACTCGAACGTTGTCAGGCGCTTCAGGATCCCAGGCGATCACCACGCCCTTCTTTACACTATCCTCAAGGGCGGGATGGTCATGCTCGATGCCGCTGTCCACGATTGCCACCCGGACCCCTTCACCCTGGCTCCCCTCCCAGGCCCAATCCGGGTCAATCCCCTTCAAGGGTTCGATGAGCGGCATAGCACGCAAGGCATCTGCTTCAAATTGCGATGACCACGCTGGGCGAGGGGTATTTTCAGGCACTGGTTCTAAGACCTATCTCTAACCAGAATGCGAACCGATAGATATCACTTATCTCATCCTTGGACCCGAGCGCAGATAGTTTGTAAGGCTATCAAGGATTTGGACGCACAGTGCCTGCTCGCGTTCACCGCGATTAAGCAGCTCATGGATACATTCGGTCACAGCTAAAAGCTGGGTCTGCTTCGGCGACATCGCCTTCACCGACCGAACACTTGCGAGCCACTCGGAGAGTTCAAGCCCGGTATCGGTGCTCACCAGTGAGGTCAAACCATCGATAAGCAGTGAACTCATACGGTCCAAGTGCTTACTCTGAGTGATGGCGATCGAAGCCTGGCGGGCGAACAAGCCGAGTAGTTCCATGTCCTGCATGCCAAAGGCGGGTGAGTCGATCTTATCGAGGACTTCCATGACACCGATCGTCCTGTCTTGCCATTCCAACGGCATGGCCAGGATGGATCGGGGAACGTAGCCTGTTTCCTGGGCAAAATCCTGGTTAAAGCGTGGGTCCTGCGTCACATCCGAGATGGCAACCGGTTGTCCGGTCATCAGGACATATCCGGCGATCCCATGGTCAATGGGGATCTGCTTGCCAACAACATCTGCGTTGCCCTCGCCATACGCAACCATGAACTCGAGGGAGGTGTTCTCATCATTAACCAGGCAGATCGAGGCTGCTGCAGCGTGGAATATCTGCGCTGCGGCTTCGACGATCGACTGCAGAAGATCAAGGCTCGAACCTGGCGCCAGCGCCCGACCGCTATGATCGAGCAGGTTGAGCCAGTGCTGAACTTGCGCGTCAAGTGGATCGCTCCCTGACGCTGACTGATCAGACACGATTTGCCCTCCTCCCCGAAGCCCGCTCAGCGGACGAGCAGCTTCACAACCGCTCAGCGAGGGATGATCAACTTGATGGTTTCGTTTCTACTGTTCAAATACAGCCTGATACCCAGAAGACTCCCCTCTCTCCTGGGTACCGGGGCCTGGTATTGCAACGGCATGTCTTTTATAGGGCGACCTTGTATTTATCGTCGTCCATATCTATTCTGATCATTCCTTCAACGGTGAAGGCATGGGCGACAACTTCTGGGGATTCGCCCATTATGATCTTGTCCAGAACATATCTCTCCTGGGGTCCGCACTGCGTGCGTAGCTGGGTGAGTTTGAAGACGACCTTCTCGATAACTTTCGATTCCTCAGACATGATATTCAATCCCTTCCTTCTAGATAACCGGGTCCCTCTCGATGTGTGATGCTCAATCCTATTAGCGTGTCCCACCTCCTTTCCCACATTCACCGTACGTGACTTCGCCGGCGATTTATCAACATCCTACAGCAATCATCGGTTGGCGTCTGTCAAGCAAGCGACATAAATGTGGAATTCTACCGAGCTCAAAATTCTTCATCGACGGCGAGTCTCTCAAGTGCCTCCCGATCGTGGATTTTGATCACGCCGCGACCGGTGCTCACCCAGCCTGCCCTGCGCCACTCGCCAAGCGCCTTGGCGACGGTCTGGCGGGTGAGGCCGATGTACTGCGCCAGGGTTTCCTGGGTCGTCTTAATCACGCCGCCCCTTCCTCCTCGCTGGTCGAGCAGGAGCAGCACGCGCACAATGCGTGCTTCCGAGCTCAGGAAGGCCAACGCACTTTCACGCTCACCGCTTACCTGCAGCCGGCGGGCGGTCGTATCGAGCACATTTCGCATCAAGGCTGTGTCGGACTGCACCCCGCGCAGGAAGATCTCACGCGGAAGGGCGATCACCTCGCAAGCTGCACCGCCCATGGCACCGGTCGAGCGCGGCTGGTCGGTGAAGAGCGCCAGCTCACCAAAGCAGTCACCGGAATGCATTTCATTGATTACCAACTCACGTCCATCAGAAGTTGCCAAATAGAGGGAGATGTACCCCTTGTGTACCAGGTACATGGTGTGCGCTCGCTCATTCTGCGTAAAGAGCACCTCGCCTTTGTGGAGATGGCGGAAGTGGCAAGCTTGCGCAAAGTCCTCCAGTACCTGGCCGCCTACGCCAGCGAAGAGCGGGACAGACCGAAAGAAGGTGGTCAACGCCTCCGTCGAGGGCTTGGGCTCATGCCGCATCGGTCTTGACCTTGATCGCCATCACGGTCACATCATCCGCGGTTCTGTTCCCCCCTCGGTGTGTCCGCAGCGCCTCGAGCAGATGATCGCAGATTTCTTCTGCAGGGAGATTCCGTACGGCCCTGGCACTGCGATAGGTGTTTTCATGGCCGAACTGCACATGGTCTGGATCAAAGGATTCAGTGACCCCATCCGTGTAGAGCACCAGCAGGCTTTCCGATGGTAGAGATAGCTGCTGCACATCAAGCAGAATATCCTCGAAAAGCCCTAGCGGTTGGCCCGCGCTGCGTGCGACCGAAATCTGCTCACCGTTTGGATCAATGAGGAGCGGGAGCTCATGACCGGCACGGGCATACTCAAAGC
>DAOUEJ010000016.1:0-2951 GCA_034430615.1 Anaerolineales bacterium
TTTTGTGAAAGGATGCTCGGCGTTCCAGGGGTGAGACTAACGGTTGCCATAGATATGTATGCCCTCAATCATAGCGGATGCGCGGATCCAGCCAGGCGTAGGCGACGTCGACAAGAAGATTGGCCACGATCAGGATCAAGGTGTAGACCAGCGTGGCACCCATGATGAGCGGGTAATCGCGGTTGCCGATGCTGGTGACGAAGTGCTTGCCCATGCCGCCGATGCCGAAGATCTGCTCGACGATGAAAGAACCGGTCACGACGGCCGCGAATAACGGGCCGATGATGGTAACGACGGGGATGAGCGAGTTCTTCAGGGCATGGATGGTGATCACCACCCGCTCCTGCAGGCCCTTGGCGCGCGCGGTGCGGATGTAATCCTCGCGAATGACCTGCAGCAGGCTGGCGCGGGTTAATCGCGCTATAGAGGCCGACATCCCGATGCCGAGCGCCATGGCCGGCAGGATGGCATGCGACCAGAAATCCCAGTCCAAGTTGCTGGGGAAGAACCCGAGCAGGAAGGGCGGCTTGGTGCCCCAGGTGGCAGCCGGCAGCAAACCCAACTTCACGGAAATTAGCCAGATGAAGAGCGGGCCAAGCACCATGCTCGGAACCGATACCCCCAGGACGGCAATGAAAGTCGCTGAATAGTCAAGCCAGGTGTTCTGCTTCAAGGCGGCGATGACCCCGGCCGGCAGGCCGATAAGCAGTCCGATTGTCAACGCCAGCAAGCCCAATTGGAACGAGATCGGGAACGTACCACTCACGATATCGTTGACTGACTGGCTTTGATATCGCAGAGACGGACCCAGGTCGCCGCGGATCAAGCCGCGGGATTCGCCGGCCGTCTCGGCGTAGATTCCGCCGAAGACCCTGGCGACGACGTCGTCACCGACGAGGTAGGACAGAAACTGCATGTGTGTCGGCCAATCGAGGTGGTACTTGGCATTGATATTGGCCGTGATCTGGGGCGGCAGGGCCCGATCGCCCTGGAAGTCGAACGGTCCGCCGGGGATGGCGCGCACAAGCACAAAGGTGAATAAAGCCACCGTAAAGAGGACTGGAATAAATCCGATTATTCTGCGTATGATAAAGCGGCCCATTGCTGCTGCCCTCGCTGATCACATTCGGGGAGGCCGGGAGAACCCGGCCTCCCCGAAAGACGTTCTGATTGGAACTACTGGGTGGCCGCCTGCTTGGCCGCCCAATCGATCTTCCACTCATACCACCCGTTAGCACCCACTGTTGGGTTGTATCGCGTGAGGTATGGCTTATTAACTTGGTTTATTGTGTAGAAGTAGATCGGGATGTACGCCGCCTCTACCTCCGACAGCAACCGCTCGGCTTCGGTGTAGTCTGCCTTGCGCTCTGCTGGATCCTGCAGTGAGCGTGCCTCTTCGGTGAGGTTGTCGAACTCCTGCGGCACGACTTCCTGGCAGGTGTCGTCTACACAGCCGCGGCGCAGGCGGTTGGCGCCGGCATCGTTGTTGAAGACTTCGTAGACCCAGTTGTTCTCGTCCGCATAATCTGCGCACCAACCCATGCGGAAGATCTGGGGTACATCAGCCAGCGGTGTGTCCTTGCCAACTGTCACGAGGTAGACCGACCACTCCTGGTTCTCGACCTTCACGTTGACGCCCAGGTTGTCGAGCCACATCTGCTGGATCGCGGCCGCGATGGCGGCGTGACCCTCGGACGTGTTGTGCATCAGCGTGATGTCCAGGTCAGCGCGGGTGATGCCCTTCTCGGTCAGGTATTCGTCGAGCAGCGCATTGGCGGCTGCCGGATCGTACGGGAGACCGATGCCGGAGTCATCATCCGGGCGTCCGAAGATGCCTGGAGGTGCAAAGAACCCAGCCGGCTTCTGCCCGCCCTTGAGGACGTTGTCGATCAGCGACTGCTTGTCCACGGTCATCGCAAACGCCTTGCGCACACGCACGTCGTCCATCGGCGGCTTGTTGTTGACAAAGCCGTAGTAGTACGTGCAGGCATCCGGCGCCTGTAAGTACTCGGCGCTCAGCACCGGATCGGCCTTGACGCGGTCGATCTCGGGCAGCGGGACAGGGGTGGTATCGAGCTCGCCGTTCTCGTACAGGGCGAACGCAGTCGAGGTCTCAACGATCATCAAAGCATGGACCTCATCGATCTGGACAGTGTCGGCATCGGGCCAGTAGGGGTTCTTGACAAATGTCATCTCAGAGCCGTGCACCCACTCGGTCATCACGTAGGGTCCGTTGGTGACGATCGTGCCGGGCTCGGTCCATTTTTCGGCAGCCGCTTCGATCGTCCACTGCGGCATCGGTTCGGCGACCCACATGCTGGCGATGGTCGGGAAGAAGCCGGCCGGCGTCTCGAGCGTGAATTCGACGGTGTAATCATCGATTGCCTTCACGCCGACGTCATCCAGCGTGACCCCTTCCTCGCCCTCGTTCACGGGCTGCGCGTTCTTGATGATGTACAGGACGTATGCGTAGGTGGAGGCGGTCTCGGGATCGATTGTGCGCTTCACGCCGTATTCCACGTCGTGGGCATTGACGAAGCGCTGGTTGCCAGCATCGTCATATACCAGGTCGACTGCGCCCGTGGAGGTGTTGAACTGCACCCAGGGGATATCCGAACGCATGTTGAACGTGTAGACCAAGCCGTCATCCGAGATCGACCAGTCAGTGGCCAGATACGGGATCACCTCAGCGGTGGTTTGATTGAGCCTGGTCAGGCCCATGAACAAGTTACCAATAACATCCACCGAGGTGGTGTCTGTTGCCAGCGATGGGTCCGCCGTGGGCGGTTCGGTGCCAAGGTTGATGTCGAGGACAACGGGCTCCTTCATGGCCTTGGGTGTGGCGGTGACCACAACAGTCTCACCACCAACCTCAACGACCACGGTCTCAACTGCGCCTTGCTGCGTGCCGCATGCGGTCATGATCATGCTGGCGATGAGCAGCAGCGCTA